>CAZNFB010000108.1:0-8783 GCA_964572105.1 uncultured Desulfobacteraceae bacterium | reverse complement strand
TGTAAAAAAGGTTAATTATTTATAATAATTTTATTGTAATCTGTTAGCCATAAGATGAAAAGAGATTTAAAAAAATTGGTTGTAAAGAGAATCATCCCCTACAATTTATTTGCTCTGCTGATAATTATTCTGTTCTGCTGAATTCTTTTGAATTTTAATGTGATGCACTTTACTATCTATATACGCCTCTTGCTCTGTAATTTATCCAGAACCTCCTGCTGACTTTATTTTTGTGCAATCCCTGGTACGCTTCTGATCGATACTGATTTGGTTTTCTCTATTTCTGTTTATTAAATTTATGGTGATTAAGTTTATTGCTTATTTTAAAATTTCTTTTCATCTAAAAAAAAGCTGTTTTACAATATATTTTTTATTGTAAAACAGCTTTTTTAATTTTTTTTCAAGAAAAGGAGATTAACTCACTTTTTGAGCAGCCAGATCAGTAAAGGTTTTTGCCATTTCATCCAGATCTGATCCAGGGGGAAAGTAACTCACCAGGCCTATTTCCTCCAGTCTGTCCAGTTCGTCAGGAGCCACTATTCCGCCGAACACCACAGGTATATCAACAGCATTTTTTTCTTTTAGCAGATTCATCAGTTTTTGGGCATAATCAAGACCTGTTGATGAAAGAGAGCCTATTGCTATGATATCGACATCTTCATCCAGAGCAGCAGCAACAATGGTTTCAGGATACTGGTTTCCCAGGTAAACAACTTCCATCCCTGTGTCTCTTAACAGCCTGTTTACAACGGTTACTCCCCGGCTATGAATGTCAAAGCCCAATTTTGCTGTTAATACTTTAACCTTTTTCATTACATGGCTCCTTTCATTCCGTAAAAAGGACTGTCCGCAGCCTTGCATGGGTGTCGGCGTACCGTTATGTCGCACATCTCTTCAAGGGTGGCATAAGCTTTTACCGCTTTCATGGTTGCAGGCATTACATTGTCACCATTGTCATCGGCCTCTTTAAGTTCAGCCAGGGCCTCCTGGACCGCAACATTATCCCGTTCTTTTTTAAGTTTTATTAATCTGTCTTTTAATTTGTCTCTAAGATTGGAATCTGTTTTAAAATAGGATATTCCGGATGCTATTGTATCATCACGATAGCAGTTAACTCCAACAACCCGTAGTTTTCCGTCCCTCAGGTTGTCTTCATGCTGACAGATTGCATTTTCCCTGTGGTTCATTAACCAGCCTGAGTCAATGGCACCGCCCCAGCCGCCCTGCTCTTCGAGTTCTTCAAAAAACTCCCAGGCCTTTTCTTCTATATTTTTTGTAAGACTTTCAACAAAATAGGAGCCGGCCAGGGGGTCCACAGTATTGGTAACATTGGTCTCGTCCTGGATAATCTGCTGGGTTCTTACGGAAAGAATGGCAGATTCCTCTGTGGGATTGCAAATTGCTTCATCATAGGAGCATACATGGAGGGACTGAACTCCTCCAAGTACAGCAGCCATTGCCTGGTAAGAGGTGCGTATGGCGTTATTCAGGGGCTGTTGATACGTAAGTGTGGAACCTGCAGTCTGCACATGAAATCTCAAGGTTTTGGTTCTTGGATTTTTAGCATTATATTTTTCTGTCATTAATTGCGCCCACATTTTTCTTGCGGCTCTCATTTTGGCTATCTCTTCAAAAAAATCATTATGAGATGACAAATGAAAGGCAAGGTGGGGTACAAAATCGTCAACTGTAAGCCCCCTGTCTCTTTCTAATACTTCATCTATAATCATTACTGCTGACGAAAAGAGTCCTCCAAGTTCTTCATAGGCACTGACCCCTGATTCCCTGTAATTATACGATGTAAAACTCACAGGATTCCATTTGGGAGCGTTAATTGCGCACCATTCAACAAGATCTCCGCAGAGCCTTGTAATCTGTTTTACAGGGAGAGTCGCCGGATCAAAGCAGCCTCCAAAAGAGGTGGGGTCACCTTCGGAAGTTCCATTTACCATATTTAGGGGAATGCCCCGGTTTTCCGCCATGGCAAGATACATTGCTGTATGGGGGCATGTTGAATTCATCCCCTGAATAACAGCGGTGGATACCCTTTCAATGGGGAGCCCTTCCAGCATAATTTCCATATCCTGTAAAGAACAGACATTAACCCCCCCAACGCCGAGTTCAATTTCAACCTCAGGCGCTGTGGGATCAAAACCGCACATACTGGCATTGTCTATGGCAATGGCAAAGCCTGTGGAGCCATTTTTGTAGAGAAGTTTAAACCGTTCATTGGTATCCTGTGCCGAATTAAGTCCGCTGAACTGTCTTATTGTCCATAATCTTTTTCTGTACATGGATGAATGTATTCCGCGGGTAAAGGGTTCTGCGCCTGGAGATCCGATTTCTTTATCATAATCGATGTCTGCGGTATCCTCCGGTGTATAGAGTCTTTTTACTGGAATTTCGGAATTTGTGGTAAAAATTTCTTTTCGTTCACCCGATTTTGCTTTTGGCAGTTTTTTTTCTTTCATAATGAACATCCTTATTTATTAAAATAACATTGTAACTATTCAGCTGATATATATACTTAAAGCGTGTTTGTAATAAGCAGAGGTGAATAGCTACTATGTGAGAAATTACATACATTGTTTGATAAATGGCGTAATGTGATAACATTTTTGGCATTTCAATAGAAGACTCTATTTTTTTAAATCATCACAGTCACAATCTTTGTCGCCTATAAATATAGTGATCACACGACCACAGATTATTTTTGTTTTTTAGCAGCCAGATCAATAAAAGTTTTTGCCATTTCATCCAGATCTGATCCAGGGGGAAAGTAACTCACCAGGCCTATTTCCTCCAGTCTGTCCAGTTCGTCAGGCGCTACGATTCCTCCAAAAACCACGGGTATATCAGCGGCATTTTTTTCTTTTAGCAGGTTCATCAGTTTTTGAGCATAATCGAGGCCCGTTGATGAAAGAGAGCCTATGGCGATAATATCTACATCTTCATCCAGTGCAGCGGCAACAATTGTTTCTGGATACTGATTTCCCAGGTAAACAACTTCCATTCCTGTGTCTCTTAAGAGCCTGTTTACAACGGTGACACCCCGGCTGTGAATGTCAAAGCCGAGTTTTGCAGTTAATACTTTAATCTTTTCCATTTTTTTTTCTCCTTCCATTTCATAAAAGAGCCTGTTCGCAGGCTAGCATGAATCGTAGAGTTATACCAGCCATTTTTTTCAAGTTTTGATCGTTTTCATAATTGAGGGCATTGGGCTCTATTTTATCTGTTTTAATGGGCATGGGTAAAGCCTTTTTCCGCTTTATATTATCCCGTTTTGCTTTAAGTTTTATCAGTCGATATTTTTAAAGGTTAGCCGAGCATCCCCTTCATTCCGTAGATGGGACTGCTTGATGCCTTGCATGGGTATTTGCGAATTGTTATATCAACCATTTCACCAAGTGTTGCATATGCTTTGGTGGCTTTCATCATGGCAGGCATAACATTTGCTCCGCTGGAATCTGCTTCAGTGAGTTCGGCAAGGGCATCTTCCACTTTAGAATTATCCCGTTCTTTTCTTAGCTTAACCATTCGTTCCCGAAGCTTTTCATTAAGACCCTTGTCAACTTTAAAATATTCTATGTCGGGGTTTTTTTCTTCTTTATGGCAGTTAACCCCGACAACACGTCTTTCCCCTGAGTGGAGCAGATCTTCCTGCGCACAGATTTCCGCTTCTCTATGGTTTATCAGCCATCCTGAATCCATAACCTCGCCCCATCCGCCCAGGCCTTCTATTTCATGGTAGAATTCCCAGGCTCTTTTTTCGAGCTCGTTTGTCAGGTTTTCAACAAAGTAGGAACCGGCCAGGGGATCCACTGTATTTGTAATGTTAGTCTCTTCCTGGATAATCTGCTGGGTTCTCACGGAAAGTATTGCAGACTCTTCTGTTGGGTTACAGATTGCTTCATCATAGGAACATACATGAAGAGACTGAACACCGCCCAATGCCGCAGCCAGTGACTGATAGGATGCACGTATTGCATTGTTTATAGGCTGCTGGTAGGTAAGGGTGGAACCTGCTGTCTGCACATGGAATCTTAAAATTTTTGTTTTGGGATTTTTTGCCTTATATCTTTCTGTCATCAAATGTGCCCACATTCTTCTGGCGGCTCTCATCTTTGCTATCTCTTCAAAAAAGTCATTATGTGCAGATAGATGAAAAGCAAGACGGGGTACAAAATCATCGACTGTAAGTCCTCTGTCCCTTTTGAGGACTTCATCAATTATTAAAACTGCAGAAGAGAGGAGCCCCCCTATTTCCTGATACGCATTAACTCCTGCTTCTCTGTAGTTGTAGGATGTAAAGCTGACGGGATTCCATTTGGGGACATTAAAGGCGCACCATTCGACTAAATCGGCGCATAATCTGGTCATCTGTTTAACCGGTACAGTGGCGGTGTCAAAGCAGCCGCCAAGGGAACAGGGGTCACCTTCTGTTGTTCCATTGATTTTTGCAAGGGGTATCCCTTTGTTTTCAGCCATGGCAAGGTACATTGCAGTATGGGGACAAGTGGTTGTCATAACCGGGATAACAGCTGTGGAAATTTTGTCTATGGGGAGTCCGTCAAACATTATTTCAAGATCCTGCATGGAAGATACATTAACCCCTCCAACCCCTAATTCCACGTCAGAGTCCGGGGAATCCGGATCAAAACCCATAATACTTGCGTTATCTGCTGCAATGGCAAACCCTGTGGAACCGTTTTTATACAGAAGTTTAAATCTTTTATTGGTTTCATAGGCGGAATTAAGGCCGCTGAACTGCCTGATAGTCCATAACCTTTTTCTGTACATAGAGGAATGTATTCCTCTGGTGTACGGTTCTTCACCTGGCTGCCCAAGATCTTTGTTATAATCGAGATCTGCTATATCTTCAGGTGTATAAAGCCTTTTCACAGGGATTCCTGAATTGGTGGTAAATTCTTCTTTTCTTTCGCCTGATTTCGGTTTTTCTATTTTTTTTTCCATAATATTATTCCATAAATAAAAGATGATTATACGGTTTGTCCGGTAATCCGGTAATTAAGGCTCGTGCAAAATGTAAAGTTATTTTTGTGCGGGCCCTTAGGGCCTATAATACAACTTTTGCCCCTGCCAAAGTGAAATTTTTATTATGTGAAAGTCGATGGCTTGCCTGATAGTCTTTTATAAATTCAATAAGGTTAGCCGAGCATTCCCTTCATTCCATAGACAGGGCTGCTTGCCGCCTTGCATGGATATCTGCGAACGGTTATAGCGGCCATTTCGCCAAGTGTTGCATATGCCTTGGCAGCTTTCATCATTGCAGGCATAACATTTTCTCCGTTGGAATCTGCTTCAGTAAGTTCGCCAAGGGCATCTTCCACTTTAGAATTATCCCGTTCCTTTTTAAGCTTAACCATTCTTTCCCTGAGCCTTTCGTTAAGGTTCTTGTCAACCTTGAAATATTCTATATTGGGATTTTTTTCTTCTTTGTGGCAGTTAACCCCCACAACCCGTCTTTCACCTGAGATGAGCAGATCTTCCTGTGCATAGAGTTCCACTTCTTTATGATTTGCCAGCCATCCTGAATCCATAACAGCACCCCATCCGCCCTGATCTTCTATCTCATGGTAGAATTCCCAGGCTCTTTTTTCGACCTCGTTGGTCAGGCTTTCAAGAAAGTAGGAACCGGCCAGAGGATCCACTGTATTTGCAATATTAGTCTCTTCCTGGAGAATCTGCTGGGTTCTTACAGAAAGTATTGCGGATTCTTCTGTGGGATTACAGATTGCTTCATCATAGGAGGATACATGAAGGGACTGAACACCCCCCAATACCGCAGCCAGTGCTTGATAAGATGCACGTATGGCATTATTCAGGGGCTGCTGATATGTAAGGGTGGATCCTGCCGTATGTACATGGAATCTCAAAATTTTTGTTCTTGGATCTTTTGCTTTATATTTCTCTGTCATCAAATGGGCCCACATTCTTCTGACGGCTCTCATCTTTGCTATTTCTTCAAAAAAATCATTATGCCCAGATAAATGAAAAGCAAAATGGGGTACAAAATCATCGACTGTAAGCCCCCTGTCCCTTTGCAGCACTTCTTCGATTATTAAAACTGCAGAAGAGAGGAGCCCGCCTATCTCCTGGTAGGCAGTAATCCCTGCTTCCCTGTAATTGTAGGAAGTAAAACTGACTGGATTCCATTTAGGAACATTAAAGGCGCACCATTCGACCAAATCAGCGCATAATCTGGTCAACTGTTTAACCGGCATAGTGGTGGGGTCAAAACAGCCGCCAAGGGTGGTGGGGTCACCTTCTGTTGTTCCATTGATTTTCGCAAGGGGAATCCCCTTGTTTTGAGCCATGGCAAGGTACATTGCCGTATGGGGACAAGTGGTTGTCATAATAGGGATAACAGCTGTGGAGATTCTGTCTATGGGGAGTCCGTCAAACATTATCTCAAGGTCCTGCATGGAAGATACATTAACTCCTCCAACCCCCAATTCCACCTCAGCGTCAGGGGAATCAGGATCAAAACCCATGAGGCTGGCATTATCTGCTGCAATTGCAAAACCTGTGGAACCGCTTTTATACAGAAGCTTAAACCTTTTATTGGTTTCATAGGCTGAATTAAGGCCGCTGAACTGCCTGATGGTCCACAACCTTTTTCTGTACATGGAAGAATGTATTCCTCTGGTGTACGGTTCCTCACCTGGTTGCCCAAGATCTTTGTTATAATCGAGACCTGCTATATCTTCAGGTGTGTAAAGCCTTTTTACAGGGATTCCGGAATTAGTGGTAAATTCTTCTTTTCTTTCCCCTGATTTTTCTATTTTTTTTTCCATAATATTCTTCCATAAATAAAAGATAATTATACGGTTTGTCCGGTAATTAGTCTTATGAGGCTAATCTTATAAAATTAAAAAAACGGGAAAAAACATACGTGTGGTGCATTATCTATAAAGTCTTCATCTTCCTTGATTTGAATAAAAGTTTTTAATTTTTTAACCCGTTAATTACATTATTCAATAAATGGTGTAATGTAGTAACATTTTCGCCATTTCAATAAGAAACTATTTTTTTAAAGGACCCAAAATATTATTTTGGGTCCTTTAAAATAGTAATCAGATAAATAGAGGTTATTTTTGTTTTTTAGCAGCCAGATCAGTAAAAGTTTTTGCCATTTCATCCAGATCTGATCCAGGGGGAAAGTAACTCACCAGGCCTATTTCCTCCAATCTGTTGATTTCATCAGGAGCCACGATTCCGCCGAAAACTACAGGTATATCAGCGGCATTTTTTTCTTTTAGCAGGGTCATCAATTTTTGGGCATAATCAAGGCCCGTTGATGAGAGGGATCCTATTGCTATAATATCTACATCTTCATCCAGTGCAGCGGCAACAATTGTTTCAGGATACTGGTTTCCCAGATAGATAACTTCCATTCCTGTGTCTCTTAAGAGCCTGTTTACAACGGTGACACCCCGGCTGTGAATATCAAAACCGAGCTTTGCAGTTAATACTTTAACTTTTTCCATTATTTTTATCCTTCAATTTCATAAAAGGGGAAGCCCACAGTCTTGCTGTGACAACTTTTTTTCAATAAGCCCCGTGGGCTTTGGTAGCTTTATAGTCTCTTATAACTTCAATAAGATTAGCCGAGTCCCATTCCATAGATAGGACTGCTTGCCGCCTTGCATGGATACCTGCGAACAGTTATATCGACCATTTCGCCAAGTGTTGCATATGCCTCGGCAGCTTTCATCATTGCAGGCATAACATTTTCTCCGTTGGAATCTGCTTCAGTAAGTTCGCCAAGGGCATCTTCCACTTTAGAATTATCCCGTTCCTTTTTAAGCTTAACCATTCTTTCCCTGAGCCTTTCGTTAAGGTTCTTGTCAACCTTGAAATATTCTATATTGGGATTTTTTTCTTCTTTGTGGCAGTTAACCCCCACAACCCGTCTTTCACCTGAGATGAGCAGATCTTCCTGTGCATAGAGTTCCACTTCTTTATGATTTGCCAGCCATCCTGAATCCATAACAGCACCCCATCCGCCCTGATCTTCTATCTCATGGTAGAATTCCCAGGCTCTTTTTTCGACCTCGTTGGTCAGGTTTTCAACAAAGTAGGAACCGGCCAGAGGATCTACTGTATTTGTAATATTAGTCTCTTCCTGGATAATCTGCTGGGTTCTTACAGAAAGGATTGCGGATTCTTCTGTGGGGTTACAGATTGCTTCATCATAGGAGCATACATGAAGGGACTGAACACCCCCCAATGCCGCAGCCAGTGACTGATATGATGCACGTATGGCATTATTCAGGGGCTGCTGATATGTAAGGGTAGATCCTGCCGTCTGTACATGGAATCTCAAAATTTTTGTTTTTGGATTTTTTGCTTTATATTTTTCTGTCATCAAATGCGCCCACATTCTTCTGACAGCTCTCATTTTTGCTATTTCTTCAAAAAAATCATTATGCGCAGATAGATGAAAAGCAAGACGGGGTACAAAATCATCGACTGTGAGCCCCCTATCCCTTTGCAAAACTTCATCAATTATTAAAACTGCAGAAGAAAGGAGTCCCCCTATCTCCTGGTAGGCATTTACCCCTGCTTCTCTGTAATTGTAGGAAGTAAAACTGACTGGATTCCATTTAGGGACATTAAAGGCGCACCATTCGACCAAATCGGCGCATAACCTGGTCAGCTGTTTAACCGGCACAGTGGCAGGGTCAAAACAGCCGCCAAGGGAGGTGGGGTCACCTTCTGTTGTTCCATTGATTTTCGCAAGGGGAATCCCCTTGTTT
>CAZNFB010000107.1:5811-8843 GCA_964572105.1 uncultured Desulfobacteraceae bacterium | reverse complement strand
GACACTACTAATATAAGGTAAGAGTTTGCATAAAGGATAAAAATTAATGTATTTTCAAGATGTAATACTAACATTGCAAAGATATTGGTCTGACAGGGGATGTCTTCTCCTTCAACCCTATGACATTGAAGTCGGTGCCGGAACATTTCATCCGGCAACACTCTTAAAAGTACTGGGGCCCGAGCCCTGGAAAGCGGCTTATGTTCAACCATCAAGACGTCCCACGGACGGCCGTTACGGAGAAAATCCAAACAGACTCCAGCATTATTACCAGTTTCAGGCAATACTAAAGCCATCTCCATCTGATATTCAGAAGGAATACCTTCAAAGCCTCAAAGCCCTTGATATTAATCCCCTTGAACATGACATAAGATTTGTCGAAGACGACTGGGAATCACCAACCCTTGGCGCATCCGGCCTGGGATGGGAAGTCTGGCTCGACGGCATGGAGATTACCCAGTTCACCTATTTTCAGCAGGCCGGCAGCATGCAGCTTCACCCGGTATCCGTTGAAGTTACCTATGGCCTGGAACGGATAACCATGTATCTCCAGGGGGTAGACAATGTCTATGACCTTCAGTGGAACAAGTCAATAAAGTACGGAGACGTTCACCATCAGCAGGAAGTGGAACAGTCCACATACAACTTTGAAAAGGCTGATATTAACATGCTTCTTGACCTGTTTGGGAAATACGAAAATGAGGGAAAATCTCTTATTAAAGACGCCATGGTTCTTCCTGCATATGAATACTGCCTGAAATGTTCCCATATTTTTAATCTTCTTGACGCACGGGGAGCCATAAGTGTCACGGAACGAACCGGATATATTGCCAGAATCAGGAACATAGCAAGGAGCTGCGCCAAAGCCTACCTCACCCAGCGGGAAGATTTAGGGTTTCCATTATTGAAAAACAGCAAGTAAATACAGGTGTAAATAATGAACGATCTATTGATTGAAATAGGAACAGAAGAGATACCTGCGGGATATATTGAACCGGCGCTTGAATCATTTTCATCTATTCTTTTAAAAGAACTCTCTGATCATCGTATAGAATATAAAGATTCCAGGGTTTACGGAACCCCGAGAAGGCTGGCCATACATATTACCGATCTCTCAGACAAACAGGCTCCCGTTATAACTGAAATTTCAGGCCCCCCCCAGCGGATAGGTTTTGACAAAAACGGAAATCCAACAATGGTTGCAAAAAAATTTGCAGAAAAAGCCGGTATCGATATAAATGAAATAAAGACAAAAGAGACAAAAAAGGGTCTATATCTCTATGCCGAAAAAAAAGATGGGGGAACCTCGACAAAAAAAATACTTGCTGAAATACTTCCAAAAACAGTTCTTTCCATCCCCTTCCCCAAAACCATGAGATGGGGAGACCTTTTAATCGAATTCGCCAGACCCATACAATACATACTTGCCATCCTCGGCGATACTGTAATACCATGGAATACAAAGGATATACAAAGTGGAAATCTAACCTGCGGCCACTATTTTATGCACCCTGGCATGATAGAAATACCGGCCCCTGACCAGTATGTGGAAAAATTACGCAAAGTTTACGTACTGGCAGATATAAAAGAAAGAAAGCTCACCATTGAAAAGGAAATATCCAGCGCAGCTTCAAAAACAGGTGGAGAAATATTACCTGACCCTGACCTGGTAAAAACAGTAACAAACCTTGTGGAATATCCCGTGGTTGCCACGGGGAGCTTTGACACTAAATACCTTGAACTTCCCGACGAAGTCCTGACAACCTCAATGCGTGAACACCAGAAATATTTCAGTGTGATCAACGATCAAAAAAAACTTCTCCCCTATTTTATTGTGGTGAATAACACATTGGCAACAGACATGGAACTGGTTGTAAAGGGCCATGAAAGAGTACTTAGATCGCGCCTTGAAGATGCCATGTTCTTTTTTAAAACAGATCTTAAAATCTCCTTTGACACACGGATTGAATCATTAAAAAATGTCCTTTTTCAAAGAGAACTGGGAACAATATATGACAAAATTAAACGGGTTAAAAAAACAGCAGAATTATTAGCAGATTTAATTAAGGCTGACCCCGCTGCAAAAAAGCATATATCGAGAGCAGCCTGGCTTAGCAAAGCTGACCTGGTGAGCCACGTTGTTATCGAATTTCCAAAACTCCAGGGAATTATGGGAAGAATATATGCCGGCAAACAAGGAGAAGAGACTCCAGTGGCGCAAGCCGTGGAAGAGCATTATATGCCCACCCGGTCAGGGGGGGATCTCCCTGAATCGACAATCGGATCTGTCATATCCATTGCCGACAAAATCGATACCATATGCGGCTGTTTCTGCGCAGGGCTTCAGCCCACCGGAACTACAGACCCCCACGGTCTCAGACGCCAGGGAATCGGGATTATTCACATAATACTGAATGAAGATTTTACTTTTTCCATAAAACAGTTGATAAATGAAACTTTAAAAACATTTGAAAAAAGACTCTCCTTTAATTTTTCCAAAACATCTGATGCAATCCATACTTTTTTTCAAGACAGATTAACTAATATTCTAATTGACGAAGGGTTTGCCAAGGACACAATAGCTGCCACAATAGCTGCTTCTGCAGATTGCCTCCCTGATGTTTTAAAAAGAACCAAGGCTTTAAAAAAACTGAGAGCAGAACCGAATTTTGAACAGATCGCCATCACGTTTAAACGGGTGGTCAATATTATCAACAAATCAAAAAAAGAAAAAACAGATATTAAGAGCGACCCTGTTAACCAGACCATTTTTGACCACCCATCTGAAATTCACCTCTACGCAGAGTATAAAAAAATCAAAAGCCTGATTTTTGACCACATGGGAAAAGGAGAATTCTCCAAAGCTCTTTACGATATGGCAAAGCTGCGGAAACCTGTGGACGATTTTTTTGACAACGTGATGGTCATGGATAACGATTTAACTCTCCGTAACAACAGACTTGCATTATTATCAGAAATCTCAAGCCTTTTTGGAAATTTTGCCGATTTTTCAAAAATAGCAACATAAAATT
>CAZNFB010000107.1:0-5711 GCA_964572105.1 uncultured Desulfobacteraceae bacterium | reverse complement strand
TATAACCATACCCAATAAAAATCAGATGTCTGCAAAATCAATAAATAAAAATAAAATACCACCCCGAAAAGCACTGAATTTAATCGAAGGGTTAACCAATTATCTCCATTATTTATCAGATATGGGATGCACAGGGTTTGACTGCTCAAAAGAGAGTCTTAAACTAATTGAATCATTGAGCGCCACCGGGAAAACCCTCGATGAAATCGAATCCAGAATAAAAAATTGCAAATTATGCGGATTATGCTTAAAGCGGACAAATATCATATTCGGCGCAGGTAATGAGAAAGCCAGGCTCATCTTTATTGGGGGAGCCCCGGGCCTGGATGATGATAAAAACGGAACACCCTTTACCGGAGCCGCAGGCGATCTTTTAACCAACATTATAAAGGCTATGGAATTCACAAGGGATGATGTATACCTTTGCACCCTGGTCAAATGCTTTCCCCAGGGTAACAAAAAACCGACCCAAAAAGAGATAAAAACCTGCTTACCTTTTTTAAAAGAGCAGATAAAAACGATTAAACCCGATTTTATCTGTACCCTCGGAGAGACAGCAGCGCAGACGCTTTTAAATACCAGCGAACCTCTTTCCATGTTAAGGGGAAAATTCCATAATTACAACGGCATGCAACTTATCCCCACATATCACCCTTCCCATCTTCTGAAAAATCCCGCGGATAAACGTCCAGTATGGGAAGACATGAAAAAAATAATCAAGGAATACAAAAAAAAATAAATGAAGCAAAAAATAACAGACTCCGGAATTAACTGGCCTGATCTCATTGCAGGCAGATTAATAAAACGATATAAACGTTTCCTTGCAGATATGGAGCTTGAAAATGGTAAAATAGTTACTGCCCACTGCCCCAATTCAGGAACAATGAAAGCCTGTTCAAAACCGGGACAGCCTGTATTTATTTCATATCATGACAATCCAAAACGAAAACTTAAATACACCTGGGAAATAATTGAAATGCCGACCTCACTGGTGGGAGTTAATACAATGATTCCCAACAGGCTTGTAAAAACATCCATAGAAAACAGGATGGTACCGGAATTAAATAATTATGACACAATTAAACCGGAAATAACTGTAAGTGACAAATCAAGGCTTGATCTTCTCCTCACAAATAAAAACAGCACAGAAAAATGCTATGTTGAAATAAAGAACTGCACACTTGTTGAAGATGGGATAGCCAGCTTCCCGGATGCTGTGACAAAAAGAGGGCTGAAACATCTTATTGAGCTTCAAAAACTGGTGGCACAGGGAAACAGATGTGTGATGTTTTACCTGATACAAAGGATGGATGCAAAAAAATTTAAACCTGCAGATACCATTGACCCGGCTTATGGAAAAGAGTTAAGAAAAGCTGTTGAAAATGGAGTTGAAGTTCTTGTTTATGATGTAATAATTGATCCTGAAAAAATTATATTAAACAAAAAAATCCCCTTCACAATCTAACCTATAGATTGTCGGATAATTCCCCGATTTTAAAATTGCAGAGAGAGGAAGGCGTATTGTATACGCAGGCGTCCGATAACGCAGTGAAAGTATTTCATCAGAAATAAAAAAAGGAGCAACAAAATAATGGAAAAGACTGACAATATGCCAATATGGGTTTATCTAGCATTTTCGAGTATCACAACGAGAAAAGCGGCTTTGTTACTGATTTGGGCCTGCGTAGCATTTTCCATCTATTGCATTCCCTGGCCCTTATTTTTTGCAAACCGGGATTGGATTGCAAAAATATTCTTAATCAAAGACTGGAATTGGTTTGCAATGATGGTTCCTCTTCTTTTTTGGTATTGGCTAAGTTTAAGGTGGATTGATAATAATTCTGGATGGGCAGACACTAAACAAAAAAAAGGATAGTTACCCCTTCAATTTTCTACCTTTTGTTCCTGCTTTTTTGCTGAACAGAATAAAATAAAGAATTGATGCGTAGCAGATCAGAGTAAGCAAAGCGAAAATTCCATATGACTTACCCATGGGAGCAAAAATGAGCATTGTTATCCAGTGGAGGATAATAACAGGAAGAGAATGAAGTTTTACAGGGAAATCATCAAATCTGCAAATTACGGCAAGTCCGCACAAATTCCACCCATATAATGATGCAAAGGTATGAAGCCATAAAAGCCATTTCAAATGCTCATGGTCATACGTGGGCATAAATTCAATGATTATATAGGCTATCCCTGTAACCGCCGTAACAATAAGAAAACCCACCCCGGATGTTAGAAAAAGTTTCTGCTGAAGCGCATTTGCAAGGAGGTAGTAGAGATAAAAAATCATGATAACAGCAAAAAAGAGTATTAAAGCTATAATTGCCTGGAGAAAAAGTTTTTCAAAAAGTATGAAAATAAAAAAAATTATAACACCAAGATTTATGGCCCAAAACCCGGTTTCTTTTAGTGCAGAAAAGACCACACCTGTCTCTTCTTTCATAAAGGAAAAAATAACCGACATGGTAATCAGTGAAACAGGAAAAGAGAATCCCAGGAAAAAAGTATCGAGCTTCAATTTTGGCATGGAAACAAAATGGAGATATTCATTATTTAAAATTACACCGCAGGATATAACCAGGCCACAGGAAAGACACAAAAGGGATGCCTGGTGAAATTTTGCAGAAACAGGTTCATTGTTTTTGAAAAATTGCACAGGAAGCAATGAAAACAACCTGATTCTTACGGATTCAACAATCAGGGCAAGGATAATGGATATTATCATTGCTGGAATGTAAATTTCCATAAAAGCAAAAACAGCATAACAAAGAGCAAGAAAAAGAAATATTAAAGCTTTTGCTGAAAGCCCCTTTTTTCTTTCGGAAAAATATATAATAATTGTGCCGCCGCTGCACAGATTGAAAAGAAAAATATGAAGCCGTTCAAAATTGTAACGAACTTCCGGGAAAAAAAGATGCGCAAAGCCGAACATAAGGGCTGTTAACATGAGTAACGCAAAAAATATTTTTATTTTTAAACTCATCAGCCTGCTATATCTCCCTTCCGAGTAAGTGATTAAAAGTTTTTTCAAGATCAGGATATCTGAACTTATATCCTGACTCAACAAGCTTTTTGGGTATAACCTTTGTACTTGAAAGAAGAATTTCCCTTCCCATTTCTCCAAATAATAAATTTATTACCCATGCAGGGAGGGGAAAAAATGTGGGACGCATAAAAATCTTCCCAAGAACTTTTATAAAAGTTTCATTTTTCACCGGATTCGGGGAAACCAGGTTTACTGGACCATAAATATTATCATTCATCAGTATGTGGTGTATTGAGCCTATTACATCATCAATAGATATCCAGCTCATATATTGCCTCCCCGAGCTAAATTTACCCCCGGCACCCAGCTTAACAGGCAAAAGTAATCTTTTAAGGGCACCACCTTCAGGTGTCAGGACAACTCCGATCCGCATAAACACTGTCCGTATCTGTCCCATAACAGCATCTGATGCGGCATTTTCCCAGTTTGCACACAGGGCCGATAAAAAACCATTTCCAGCTTTGTCATCTTCAGTAAGTGATATTCCACCTCTGTCCCCATAAAAGCCTATAGCAGAAGCAACAATGAATATATCCGGTTTTTTTTCAAGCATGGAAATTGTTTTTGCAATAAGTTTAGTACTCTTAATGCGGCTGTCAGTAATAATTTTCTTTTTTCCGACGGTCCATCTGCTATTTCCAATATTTTCACCGGCAAGATGAATTACAGCATCAAAACAATCTGTTTTCCGAAGTTCTAATACCCCCTGTAAAGGGTCCCAGAACCTCGAATCCCTGTCTGTCAAATTTTTATCTCGAACCAGCCGTGTAACGTGATGCCCCCCTGTTGTCAGAAAAGGGATAAGGGCTGATCCGATGAGACCTGAGGCACCTGAAATAAGGATATTCAGCCCAGGCTTGTTGCTGTATTTTTTATGAATTTTTATTTCTTCCCTGGTAATTCTATGACGATATGCAAAAATTTTTTCAAGTTTTTTTATAATAAACCTATTGAAAACAGCTCCAGGGAGATAAAAGGGAAGGCAGAATTCTATTTTATCTTCAAGGATACATTTTTTTTCTCCAAGCGGTTTAACATTGTGAGTATGTATCCATTTTGAAAATGGTCCTGATATTTGCTCATCTTTAAACATTTTATGTTTTATATAATCAGTATGTTCGGCAAACCAGTTACAGGTAAAAGGCCCTGCCGTAATTTTTAAGAAAACTTTATTGCCGACTGTTATTTCACCAGAACTTTCAACAACTCTAACAGTATCCCATGGAGGACTCAGCCTTTCTATTGCACCGACTCCGGCATGCCAGTCAAAAAGATCAGCAGCTGCAATATCCATAACGGAGCTTTTTGTAAATATTTTATCTTCCTTCATATTCTTTTTAAATTACACATTCCAAAAACATATTCAAATATTTTTTAAAAAATTCAGTGTCAGCTCTTAACAGCGGGAAAAAGCCCAAACCCAGGATATTAATATAGATCTTAATCATCTGTTTATTCACTCTATCCGCAAGTTTATATAGTATATAATACTCAATAACTCAATAAATGTACCAATAAATTATAAAAAAAATCCAAATATCCTGAAAGCTCCTTGATTGCAGCTAAAAAATACATTTTAGTAATATTCTATTTATTAAATACGTTTATGTTATTTTTATTATTTCATTCGTACAAAAATTTCATATAAAAACAATATGTTACCTCAGCTTCACACCACATAAATTGCGGCATATTTTTTGCATTTAAACCATATAATGTAATTGTTACAAAATGCTATACAATTTTAAACTATTTGAAAATTGGGGCTGATTCTATCTTTGGCCATGAAATATCAAAGCTGAGCTATGCTAAAACTAGAACTAATCCCAAAAAGGTATCTGTATATAATGAATCTTGTATCGGCTATAATCAGAAAGGCTGAGCCCTCAGATATAAATCAAATGACAGGACTTCTCAAGGAGTTATTTTCCCTGGAGGAGGATTTCACCTTTAACAAGGCTGCACAAAGGGAGGGCCTTTCCATGATGCTTGACAATAATGAGAAACAATGCATCATGGTAGCTGCATCTAAAAAGCAGATTATGGGAATGTGCACCGCTCAACTCCTTGTATCAACAGCAGAAGGTGGAATGGTAGCATTGATTGAGGATATGATTGTTGCCAAATTATACCAGGGAAAGGGCCTGGGTAAAAAACTTTTGCTTGCAATTGAAAAGTGGGCGAATAAAAATGATGCGAAAAGAATGCAGCTTTTATCCGACAAAAATAATATTACTGCCCTTGATTTTTATAAAAAACAAAAATGGGGAGCAACGCAACTAATTTGCCTGCGTAAAAACAGGGAAAGGAATTAAAATATGTATGCAAAATTAAAAACTGCTTTAATTGATTTAGCCAAGGAAAATGATCTTTTGGAAAGTGAAATCAACATTACAGCTAAAATTCTCACACCTGAAGAGGCCATAGGCAAAACAGAAAGAAAGGATTTTCCTTTGCTTCAGGGCAAAGAGTTTCTAATGGAGGCGAATTTCAAAAATGCCCTGGGGCAGGCATTTACAGATGCTCCGAGTAATTTTAAGGGGAAGCTCAAAAAAATATTTGAGTTAGAATTAAAAAATAACAGTGACAGGGCTCTTTTTATTGCTACGCTCAATGCTGTAACACGATATGTGGATGCAGCCGAAAAGACTATTCACTG
>CAZNFB010000106.1:0-8843 GCA_964572105.1 uncultured Desulfobacteraceae bacterium | reverse complement strand
TTATTTTTTTATTAAGTCCAGGTTATTTTCAAAGCTAATCCTATGCAGTGCATAATCGAAACTATAAGCCGGATAAAGGTCATGCTTTCTGCCGCCGCACACGATGGGGCAGAGCAAGTTCCGCTGCTTTTTCAACTATCTGCTTTGAATCCTTTTCCCATTTACTGCAAAAAGACGTAGGGTCATCGTCATAAGCAGTTCTTCGTTCCATAATGGTAACACGGGCATCAGGGTCCAGAATCCCCTCTATATGAACGCATAAACCAAAACGATCAAGAAGCTGGGGCCGAACCCTCTTCCAGGTTCATGGTGCCGACAAGGGTAAGGCTGTTGGTGTCTTTCTCCTTCTCAAATAATCGTAATTTTTTATTCGGTTTTTCCTTGACAAAAAATATTATCTGCTTATTATTTGTACTGAAAAACGATTTTAGTATAAAAATATATATTAAAGTAATTACATATGAACAATATGGTGTGATATGAAACAAAAAAAAAGAGAATCCATATTAGAGGCTGCAGGGAAAAGATTTGCAAAATACGGGTTAACAAAGACAAATATCGATGAAATAGCACGCTTTGCAAGGGTTGCCAAGGCTACTATTTATAATTATTTTGGAAGTAAGGATAATATTTATATAGAAGTGCTGAAAAGGGAGGTAAATATAACCATTGATAAAATTTCGCACTCAGTCGACCTTGAAGTTCTTCCTGGGAAAAAACTGATTATTTTTGCAAAAACCAGGTTCCAAAATATGAGCCTTCCTTTAAATATTTTCACGCTGGCCAGGAGTGACGCAGAAAAAATGATCCCGGAAGCTGTCAAGATACGGGATGATCTTTTTGAAAGGGAGGTGAAAATTATTTCTTCTATTTTAAATGAAGGGGTTGAAAAAGAAGTTTTTTATGTAAATGACGTGTTTCTCACAGCAAGGGCCATCGGGCTTGCCCTGAAAGGTTTTGAACAGCAATGGCTCCATGGAAATAAAGATAATATTGACATATACATGGAAGAACTGATTAAAATTTTATTTTTGGGACTTAAATATAAAAAAGATCAAATCAAGCAAGAAGAAAATTCTGCATAATTCATTTTGTGGCGAAAAGTCTGCTTTTTTTCGGGCGCATTTCAATTTTTTTGGAGAAAATAATGCTAATAAAAAACAAAAAAAATTCCTTTATTCTGATTGTTTTAAGCTTTTTTTTTACTACTCTGCTGATGCAGCATATTGTACCGGACAGGCTGTATGCCCAGCAGTTTTACAGCAAAAAATATATTGAAGAACAGCTGATCTCAGTATTCGGCCTTGGAAGCAGAATATCAAAGGCAGGAAGCGAAATACTGCTTCCCTATAAACAAAACGGAAAACTTCACCTTGGGCTTCAGGATTGTATTTCCATAGCTATGGAAAGAAATATTGATATTTATCTCACCCAGGAGGTTTTGGCCCAGGCAGATGCTGATTTGACAATGGCATGGACCGCCATGCTCCCTTATATTGGGGCTGAAGGAACCTATACACGGCTTGATGAAGATTTGACTTTTGAACTTGGCCCCCTGGCTGTGGGTCCTTTATCCATGGCTCCCATCTCAATGATATTCATGGAACGTGATATATATAAGGCCGGAATTGTTCTGCGGCAGCCTGTTTTTGCAGGGGGAAGATTAAAAGCAGCCCGAAGAGCTGCTAAAAATATCAGGGATGCACGAATCCATGACCAGGAGAATGTAAAAAATGAAATTATTTATCAGGTTACCCGAATTTATCATACAGCGCAGGTGGCCCGGGCATTTAACAAAGTTGCCATAGAGGCTGTAGCTCTTCTGGAAAAGCATGAACGGGATGTTAAAATATTTGTTCGGGAAGGGGCCATTCCCCAGGTCGATCTTCTTCGGACGCAAACAGAGCTTGCAAATACAAGAAAAGAATTAAATGGTGCTGAAAATGCCTTTGACCTGGCGTTATCGAGTCTTAAAAATCTGATGGTTATAGATCTGGAAGAAGAAATTTTTTTAACAGAGCGCCTTAGTCATCCTCCAGGACAAAAAAAAAGTCTTGAAGCTTTAACTCTTTTTGCCATTAAAAATCGTTCGGAACTTGCTTCTTTAAAACTTCAGGCCGAGGCCGCAAAAGAAGGGCTAAAGGCTGCAAGAGGAGAATACCTCCCAAGCATTGCCATTGAAGGACGGTATGAATATGTCGAAGGAGATGTTCGGGATTTAGATGGAGATGATCACTGGACAGTGGGAGCAGGCGCAGAGGTTCCCCTCTGGAACTGGGGGAGGACCAGATCAAAAATTTTAAAAGCAAAGTCGAAACTGAACCAGGCAAAAATGATGCATAAAAAAACAGAAGAGAGAATTTCTCTTGAGGTTCGCAGTGCATTTCTTAATATTGGAAAAGCTAAAAAAAATATCACAGCAGCCGAGGCAGCTTTGAAAACTTCTAAAGAGGCGTATCGTCTGGAAACCGCCCGTTATAAAGCCGGAGC
Organism: uncultured Desulfobacteraceae bacterium; assembly: GCA_964572105.1. Lineage (GTDB taxonomy): Bacteria > Desulfobacterota > Desulfobacteria > Desulfobacterales > BuS5 > DAOWMW01. Next base: position 6,353 of record CAZNFB010000106.1, on the reverse strand, counting down.
AGGAACAAATACGGATGTATTAAACGCACGCACCGCCCTGAGCAAAACGGATGCAAATTATGCCCAGGCTCTTTTTGAATATAATACAGCTCTGGCCGCCCTTGAAAGAGCCACAGGCATGATGGGTAAAAGCAATCTGAAAAAAGGGGGGCATTAGCTCAGGGTGAACATGTTATAATATCGTATTTTCGTAGTTTTTTATAATTATCATTTTTTGCCGAACACAAAATATTCTTTAAAGTGTAAAAACTCTTTTGAAAAAAAGGAACAGATAAAATGAAACGAATATTCTATTTTTTATCCATTTTCGCACTGGTAATCTGCGCTATTTTTATTGTCGCAAACATCAGGCAAAAAGCAAAAGACCGTCAGGCGTTTCAGGCTCTTGATCAGGTTATTCCGGTGAATACGGTCCCTGCTTCCATGGAGCTGTTTCAGGATAAAGTCAGTGCAGTGGGAACATTAAGAGCCCGTCAGGAAAACCTTTTATCTCCCAAGGTAGCGGGTAATGTTGATGCTGTTTTGGTCGATATAGGAGAAAAGGTGAAAGCAGGTCAGCCTGTTATAAGACTGGATAAAACAACATTCAGGCTTGCAGTGAAACAGGCTGAAGCTGCTTTTTCGGCTGCATTTGCCGCTGTTGCCCAGGTTAAGTCGCAGCTTAGTCAGGCCGAAAAAGAATATAATCGTGCAAAAAATCTTTTGGCTGAAAATGTAATTCCCCAAAATCGTTTTGACGCTGCAGAGGCTGGATACAATACTGCACGGGAGGCTCTTCTAGTCGCAAAAGGAAAACACAGCCAGGCAAAGGCAGCCCTTGAAACCGCAAGGGAATATTTAAACTATACCGAGATACACAGCTCCATAGACGGTGTTGTTGTTCAAAGAAGTGCTGAAATAGGGCAATCAGTTGCTCCTGGAATTCAGGTCCTTCGAATCCTTGATCAGACTATGGTAAGGGCTGATATTGAGCTTCCTGAAAAGGATTTCGGGCGGATTGGATTTAAAACGACAGCAATCATGATGGTTGATGCATTTCCAGAAATAAAATTTAACAGCAAAGTTACAATTATCAATCCAATGGTGAGTCCGGGCACCCGTACTTTTAAGGTAAGAGTTGAAACTTCCAATCAAACAGGAGAGCTGGTTGATGGAATGTTTGTTAAGGTTAATTTTTTACTGGCCCAAAAAGAAGTCCTTGCGGTTCCCAGGGCTGCTCTGCAAAAATTGCCTGGAAGCGGTACATACTATGTTTTTGTCGTTAAAAATAATAAGGCATTTAAAAAAGAGATTAAAATTGGAATCAAGACCGATAAATTTGCTGAGGTAATTGATGGCCTGGCCAGGGGTGAACTTGTAATTACCAATGGCGCGGGAAAACTCCGTTCCGGTATTAATGTGAAAATTTCCAATAAAGCAGTTGAAACATTAAAGGAAGGATAATAATGAAGCTTCCCGAAATTGCCGTTAATCGGCCAGTCTCTACATTAATGCTTTTTGCCGCGATTATACTCATCGGCGTAATCTCTTTTTTTAAATTAAATCTGGATCTTCTTCCCGAGATAGATCCGCCGGCGATCAGCGTGATAACACCCTATCCTGGAGCATCAGCTTCTGATGTGGAATCAGAGGTGACCAAATATATGGAAGACCAGTTGTCCATAACACCTAATCTTGACCGGCTGGAGTCTGTATCAAAGGATAATTTATCGATTGTAACATGTATTTTTAACTGGGGCTCAGACCTGGATGTGGCTGTTAATGATATCAGGGAAAAAATAGATTTTGCCAAAGTTGACATAGCCGATGGCGCTGATGAACCTGTTGTTTTTAAATTCAGCAGCTCCATAGCCCCGGTTCTTGTGATGACAGTCACTGCAAATGAAAGCAAATCTGATCTTTTTAGAATTGTTGATAAACAGATTGCAGATCCTTTAAAGCGGCTTCACGGCGTGGGGGCAATTTTTTATGAAGGGGCCGTGGAAAGAGAGATAAACGTCTCCTTTGACAGACAAGCCCTGGAAGCTTATCATCTGTCTATTTACCAGATTCAGCAGACACTTATGGCTGAGAATCTGGACCTTCCCGCAGGTACAATAAAGATTAATGAGTCTGAATTGCAGCTCCGGGTGGCGGGACGCTACAAGAATTCTGTAGAAATAGCAAACACTATAATAGCAAAACAGGGAGATTCTCTGATCCGCCTTAAAGATGTTGCCAGGGTACTCGACGGCCATGAAGAAAAATCCCAGTGGACCTGGGGGAAAGATTCCCCAGGGATGGTTGTCTTTATCCAGAAGCAGTCAGGGGAAAATACGGTTAATGTTATAAACGCGGTAAAAAAAGAACTTGTTAGATTAAAACCGAATCTCCCTTCGGACATCAGTATGGATATAGTTGTTGATACATCCGACCATATTTATATCATGATTAGAAACCTTGCCGAATCCGCCGGGGCTGGAGCGGTTCTTGTGGTTCTTATCTGCTTTATTTTTCTCCGCCGTTTCAGAACCAGTTTTGTGGTTAGTCTGGCTATTCCTTTTTCAATCCTTGCTGCCATAATAGCCCTTTTTTTCATGGGTTATACAATCAATATTATATCCCTTATGAGTCTTTCCATTGCAATCGGCATGGTGGTTGATGACGCAATCGTGGTCATTGAAAATATAATAAGACATATTGATGAAGGAGAAGCGCCTGTAACCGCGGCCATATCCGGTGCGTCCGAGGTAGGCATGGCTGTTGCGGCCTCCACTCTTACAATAGTGGCTGTTTTTACCCCGCTGCTTTTTATTAAAGGGATTGCAGGAATAATTTTTGGACAGTTAGCTTTTCTTATTCTTGTTACCATACTTGCATCTTTATTTATTTCTCTTACCCTGACGCCCATGGCCTGTTCAAGGCTGATTCGCTCCAGAGAAGAGCGAAAAACGAATGCCTTTTTTTTATGGAGCGAAAAACAGTTTGATAAAATAGAAAAGGGATATACGCGCCTCCTTGAATATGTCCTTGATAACAAAAAGGGAACACTGGCAATTTTAGGGGCCATATTAATTGTAAGTATGCTTTTGATTCCTTTGATAGGAACTGAATTTTTACCTGAAGTCGACAATGGCGAGGTTGAAGTCGTTGTTGAGCTGGCTCAAGGAACGCGTGGAGAGGTGACCGCCCAAACGACTAAAGAAATATTGGATATTTTTAATAAGGTTCCTGAGCTTGTGACCTCATATGGCCTGGCAGGACAAAGTAAATCAGGAATGTTAAGTGCTATTGGGATAAGTGAAGGGACAAATGTCGGAAGAGCCGGAGTCCGACTTATCCCCAAAAGGGAGCGGGACCGTTCCGCCAAAGAAATTGCGGCTGAAATACGTCCCGTGGTGGAATCAATGCCTAAAGTGGTAAAATCCTCTGTCAGGGCCATGAGTTCAGTTCAGATGGTTTTTTTCGGGGGGGGAACTGCAATCAGCATAGAGGTTCTTGGTTATGATTTTGAAAAAACAAATGATGCTGCAAATAAAATTAGTGAAATTCTTAAAACGACTCCTGGCGCAATAGATGTACGAATCAGCAGAAAAAAACTCCGGCCGGAAATAAAAATAAAGCTGGATCGGGATAAAGCTGCCACCCTTGGATTAAATGTTGCCATGGTTGCCGGCACTCTCAGGGCTAATTATTATGGCTTTGATGATGCAAAGCTCCGGGAGGCAGGGGATGATTTTGGAATACGATTACGGCTTAAGGAAGTACAGCGAAGAAGTATTAAGGAAATAGGGGAAACCCCTTTGACAACCATGGGGGGGCAGATCGTCAAGTTAAGAAGTGTTGCCGAAATAGAAGAAACCTTTGGACCTGTTGAAATAGAACGGAAAAATCGTGTACGTGTTACCAGGGTACTGGCTGGTGTCCAGGGAAGGTCTTTGGGGGATGTGGTTAAGGATGTTAGGGCCCAGATGGAAGAGCTTAATCTTTCCTCAGACGTCATCATAGAATGGGGAGGGGAGGTTAATGAGCAGAAGGAGGCGTTTCGCGATTTAACCCTGTTGCTCATTGTGGGAATTATTCTTGTATTCATGGTTATGGCTTCTGAGTTTGAAGACTTTGTTGATCCCCTTATTATAATGTTTTCCGTCCCTTTCGCCTTTGTGGGAGTGATCCTGACATTCGTATTTACAGGTACACCATTAAATTTAATGAGTTTTATAGGTCTTATAATGCTCATGGGTATAGCAGTTAAAAATGCCATTGTTCTGATAGATTACACAAACCTGTTAAGGTCCAGGGGAATGGAGCTGAGAGAAGCTATAATCGTGGGGGGAAAGACACGGCTGCGGCCCGTTCTTATGACAAGTCTGACAACAATATTTGGAATGCTTCCCCTTGCCATGTCCGGCGGTGAAGGTTCAGAGGTCTGGAATGCCATGGGAAATACTGTTATAGGGGGCCTGGCTGTAAGCGGACTTGTTACCCTTGTTCTTATTCCGATTGTATATTCAATGGTCCATGCATCACATGAATAATTAAAGGGCACCTTGAAAGATTGCCTTTTCGTCAGTTTTTCAAGATATCCTAAAATTTGTTTTGCTGCTGATTATTTATTGCAAAGTACAAAAAGGGGCGGTTTTTAAACCTGCCCCTTTTTTACGTGCAATCAAGCATCTCTTTTGCGTGGTCAAGTATTGCCCTGGTAATTTTTTCGCCACCCATCATCCTTGCCATCTCTTTTACCCTTTCTTCATTGTTTACAGGAGAGATTGAGGTAATGGTTCTGCCGTTTTCAACATCTTTTGAAATTTTGAAATGATGGTCACCAAACCTGGCAATCTGGGGCAAATGTGTAATGCATATTATCTGGTGATGATGTGCAAGTAAATGGAGTTTTTTGCCCACAACTTCTGCCACATCACCCCCAACACCGGAATCGACTTCATCAAATATTATGGTTTCAACAGATTCTGATTTCGCAAGTATTGCTTTTATTGCGAGAATCATCCTTGAAAGTTCTCCACCGGAAGCAATCTGCGCCAGGGGTTTTAATTTTTCTCCCACATTGGGGGCTATTAAAAACAGAGCCTGATCAATACCCGTTTCAGTGATAAGACTGTTTTCAGCAGCAAGAAATGGTTCTGTTTTTTCATCCGCCTTAATGGTCTTTAAGGAAAGTTCAAATTTTGTCCCGGCCATTTTTAATGTTGAAAGCTCCTCTTCAACTTTTTGGGCCATATGGTTTGCTGCTGTTTTTCTTTTTTCAGAGAGAATAACTGCAAGTTCGGCCAGGTGTTTGTGCATACGGTCAAGCTCTGTTCCGGCTGCATCTATCCTGTCGGAGATATTTTCAATGCCGGACAATTCTTTATCGATTTTCTTTAAATAGGACCCAACCCCATCCAGAGTTCCGCCATATTTTTGTTTTAATTTCTGCAGCGTATACAACCGTTCTTCAATATTTTCAAGGCGCAGATCGTCAACGGTGATATTATTAAGATATCCCCTTAAATCTTCCACAAGATCTTCTATCTTAAATGTAAAATTGCTGATACTTTCAGCGTAATCAGAAATTATTGGATCAATTGCAGAGGCCTTATCCATATTTTTTTTTATTTCAACGAGTTTTTCAACCACAGCGCCTCTGGAGCTGTAGAGTTCTTCAATGCTTCCATAAATTATCTGGTGGATCAATTCACTGTTTTTAAGTTTGATTTTTTCTTTTTCAAGCTCCTCATCTTCCTCTGGATTTTTTATGGCAGCATCTGTAATCTCTTTTTTCTGAAACTCAAGCAGAGCAAGATGTTCGGTTTGTCTCTCCTTTTGCGATTTAAGAGTATCAAGTTCTTTGATAAGAGGGATCAACCCGTGATAACATTGGGTCACTTTATTGCGTAAATGTGCGAGCCCGCCAAATTGATCGAGTATAAGCAGGTGCTGATCTTCTTTTAAGAGCCCCTGATGTGCGTACTGCCCTGAAATGCTGGCAAGATTTTCCGTTGTTGAAATAAGTGTCTGAATGGTTGCAATATGCCCGTTAATATAGATTCTGTGCCTGTTATTGCCTGCAATAATTCTTCGGATGGAAAGCTGACCGGATGAATCAAGGTCGGAGCCCCCACTGCCACGGGCCGCCATACTCTCAGGAGCAACTTTAAATAACGCCTCAATTTCAGCATTTTTTGCTCCTGTCCTGACCAGTTTTGCCGAGGCTCTGCTTCCCAGTAGAAGATTGACGGCATTTATTATAATTGATTTGCCTGCTCCGGTTTCACCACTTATAATTGTTAATCCGTCAGAAAATAATATATGAAGATCATCAATGATGGCAAAATTTTTTATTGAAAGTTCTTGAAGCATAAGACTTATTT
>CAZNFB010000105.1:0-8919 GCA_964572105.1 uncultured Desulfobacteraceae bacterium | reverse complement strand
TGATGAAATTATGCTGGAAGCAAAAATACTGACCGTTGCAGATGTGGCTGAAGCAACCAGCTCTTACAGGCCTTACAGGCCAGCATTTGACATAGATTACAGCCTTGAAGAGCTTTTGAAACATAAAGATAAATTATATTACGGAAAAGCAGTTGATGCCTGCATAGAACTTTTTAAAAAGGATAATTTTAAGCTTGGGTAAAGGCAGTTGTCTGAAATCCATATGCTGATTATGGATTTTTAAATTTTTCAGCCAGTTTGTTATCAACAGTATAAATACATACCTCTTTTGCGCCCTTTTTTTTATATCTGTATTTGGTGCAAAGGTTGTCAATGAGAAATGTAACATCGTTTTTTATTTTTTCATCGTAGCTTTTAAAATCTTCAGTGCCAAAATCTTTTATCGCTCTTCTGAAGTTGTCATTGTCAAGGAATGGTTCAAGCACTGTCTCTTTAATATGATGTTCGTATTGCTGATGCAGATTTAAATAAAGTTCTGTTTCAATAACCGGTTTATTTTCAATCATAATTTCTTTGGTCAAAGTTTTGGACGCATATTCTTTTTGTGTGGTTTTTCTGAATTTTTCCCGTTTTTCATTGTCTGCTTTCGAGCCCAATAAACGGACCTCAATGCTTTTAAATAAATCTTCTGAAATCTGGAGTTTATCCCCTGTGTAGTTACATGTTGCAGAGGCTCCCATTTCAAAATTTATGGCGAACATATAATTCTGCAGGTCTTTTGCGATCTGTTCTTTGTTAAAATAGAATAAAGACTCTTTAACTTCCTGGAGAATTGTGTAATTATACATATGAAGGAGTGATTCAAGAAAACCTTTTGGTATTGATTCCCCAAGGCCTTTATGGGTTTTTGTAAAAAAGTCGCAGAGATTTGACATATTAATAAGCCCCCCATCCCTGGCAAATAATGAGAAAAAATCATTGAATATTTTTATTGAATCCCTTCCTGAAAATCCTTGTCTACCTTCCTCTGCCCCTTCTTTTATGATTCTTTTTCTCCTTGCTGCAGTAAACCTGTTTCTATCATCTTCAGAAAGCCAGGTTGGTATATGGCCGGTGTAAATTTCCATTTTAAGAAGCTGGAGATTTACATCGCAGTATAATTCGTATTTTTTGGCGTCTCCTATCCAGTCCTGCATCGCTTTTGATTCGACATTCAGTCGAGTGGAGATTATTATTCTGGCAAAATTATGCAGAACTCTGGGAAGAAAATGTTCATCAATATATTTTCCAAAAATGTTACGGTAAATTTCCACTTCGGTATTAATATCTAGAATATATGGAATGGGTATATATTCTATTCTGTCTGAAAATGATTGTAGATCCTCTATATTTTTTTTATCTTCAGGGTTCATAATGGCTATTAATAGAGAATTTACTGTTTCTTCTATGTCTTCAACTTTATGGATTCCTTCACTGATGATGTTATGGAGTTCAATGAGACGTTCCGAGTTATGCCCCTTGACGTCCATGAGAGCGTAAATACCGTTGTTTGTTTTTGCATATCTGGAGTAAATATATTCAATTTCCTCTGTATCTTTGAAAAGAGCATTGATTTTTTTTTGAATGGGTTCATTTCTTAGAATATGTTGCTTTATTGGTTTATCACCTGGATTAAAAACTCCTATCCCCTGGCCCAGCCGCCTGTTAAATCTGTATGGCCGAGCGTAGAGCATTTTAAAAACTTCGGAAGGGTGTTTCAAAGTGTTTAAAAGGGCCAGGGAAATTGAACTGCATATGGTGCATGGCCTGTCGTTGAATATCCATTCAAATTCTTTGTCTGTGAAGAGTTTCCATTTGAATTCATCATTTTTAAAGAGTATATCAAAAAAATCCCTCCGGTATTTTTTCGGAATCATCAACAGAGGGTTATCGTGGCTGGGGCAGGGAATCTCTATGTAATTTTCTGTTGTGCGAAAGGTTTCCTCTTCCTGGTTTAAGAGAACCTGGTTATCCTGGGGAATCTCCAGAAGATGACATAATTTTTTATAAAATTGTACAGCCTCATGTTTAGGCGGATCTGTAAACAGCTTTTTGTCAAGCCTCCAGACTGTTTCAAACCGCCTTCCCTCTTTGGTGTTTGCGTATTCTTCAAATTTATTGAGAAAATTGTTTAAAAAAGTGCTTTTACCACAGCCGTGGGGTCCTTCATAGATATATATTTTATTCTGCTGGGTTCCCCGCTTAATATCTTCCACCTGTTTGACTAACCTGTTTGCGAAAAGTCTGTCAGCCATAAACGGGTTGTCGGAGCCCTGCACAAAAAGTCTGGTGCAGTCATAATAAGTATAGTTGATCGTTTCAGGATCTTCAGCATGTTCATCTATTTCTTCATCAACATAATTTTTTACCATATCATGAAAAATCTGGAAAATATTCCGAATTACGACCAATGGTTCTTTGGAGAGTATTTGGATAAATTCATCAAAAGGTATTGGAAGATTCCTGGAAGGTCCCCCTATTTTTTTGTTCAATGAATCCATGGCATTTTTAATATTTTTCATGATTAGATCCTTAAAAAAATATGAAAGATCGGGCTTGGTTTAATCAGATTATACCTGTTGCCGTATATATTCGCTGAATAGTTGCGCTATTTCTGCTCAACTGATTTCATCTTCGTTCCTAAAGTATTTTTTTTGAGAGTTTCCGGTTTTTTATTGTATAGAGTACGCGGTTCCAGTTAATCTCACCATCATCAGGGTCTTCATCCTGGGACATGGCTGTATAATAATATGTAAAATCAGATTGTTGCGGCTGGGATGTCGGCGCTACTTCGCTTGTTTCAAGGTGCACCGGGTTCCCCCAAAGATACTCAATCCCTAACATTGTGTTTTGAATAAATTCTTTAACCAAAGGTTTTTCTTCAAAATGATGATAAAGGTATAAGGTATCATTCTCTATTTTTTCAGATTTCACTTCTATATGCGGTGGGTGGTAAAGTGAGTTTTCCAGCATTTTAAGATAATCTTTAAGTTTTTTACTCTTAATATAATATTCATAAACTTTTTTTTCTTTATTCAATCTTTTCCCTGCGACAAAAAGATTGTGCTGTGTGGCAAAATCCTGATCAAGGAAAGTATTCAAGAAAGTAAAATCGGAAAAGTCCTGGCGAACTTTAAAAATAAAATCTTTTCCCCTGCCGGTTTTTGAATCAAATTTTTTTCGTTTATCTATTTTTAAAGTTTTTTGATATTCATAACTGTATTTTCCCTGATCTGCCATTTTTTCAATGTAATCAAACAGGCGCAGCCCAAGGGCATAGGGATTCAGACCCACCTTGGGCATTGATGTAACTCCTGCATGGAGACGGGCAAAACCGACTTCATGGCCGGTTATACGGTCATCTCTCAAAAAAAGATTTTCATGCCAGTAACTTGCCCATCCTTCATTCATGATCTTTGTTCGTATTTGAGGCTGAAAAAATAAAGACGTATCCCGAACAACCTGCATCACAGATTTCATCCACCTGTTTTCCTCTTTATTTAAAAATGGAGAATACTCCATTAAATATTGAAGTACATCGAGCTTTTGCTTTATTTTTTTTTCCAGGCTTTTGTTGAAAAGTTCTTTAAATTCGGGATGTTTAAGGTCAACTTCCGTAAAAAAAGATGCTTCTCCTATTATTTTTGATTCTGCAATACAATCATTATACCTTTTGATCTCTTTGATATATTCATGTGTACTGAGCTTGTTGATATCCTGTATGAAAACGTCAAAATAAAAATCTAGCCGTTTTGATTCAGTCGATTTTGCAGGGCGGTGCAGGGATGAAAGTTCAGAAAAATACTGGACAAGATTGTCCACTCCCCTGGCAAATTCAATGACATAATCGACCCATCTCCCTTTTTTAGCCCTTAACTGGGCTATTAATCGTTTGTCTGAAAGGGCATTTCCTGTGAAATCATCGCTCCATGTATGTCGGTAGTAATGGTTGTTTTGAAAAAAATCTATGTGGCCTATTACATGATAAAAAATCATGACATTGAGCCAGTCAGGATTATTATCATTGTAAAAAGATATTGCGGGCCTGGTGTTAATAACAGTCTCGTAAGGATTTGAGGGGTAAAGTTCGTATTTTCCTTTTTCCTGGAGAACCCGTACATCATGAACCCAATAATCGTACAGTGTCGGTATCATTATTTTCGGGGAAAGTTCCAGCAGATCCCGATTTGTAACAATATACTCCAGGGTTTCATCGTCAAAGGAAAGGCCGGCATCTCTAGCCCTTTTCTTACATCCTTCCATGATTTTTTTTGTATGCTGATTTATTAATTCCATTTATTTCTCTTCACAAAAATTATGTTTTAAAATTTTATGAAATAAGTTTTTTTATCCCTTTGATCAAACGGGGTTCATCTGCGCTCTCCTTGATAATATCCATACGAAGAAGGTCTGGGTGTTGTTCAAGGAGCCCTGATTTGCTGATATATTTTTCAACTTCTGTTCTCCCTCCTGATGTCCAGGAGTGTTCGACAATGGTGATTCCTGTTCTGTTTGAGTACTCGAGCATTTTTTTTAATTCCGGTATGGCCTCTTTCCCCTCTGAATCCCAGTCGTCTCCATCTGTGCCGTAGAACACATATATATTGTAATCTCTGTTAAGATTTTCTTTATTAACAATTTCATTGACCAGGCGAAATGCAGAAAAAACCTTGGTTCCCCCGGCTACTCTTGTATTATAATATTTGTAGAAATCAGGAACCTCTATGGCGTCAGTATCGTGGAGTATAAAACGGGTTTCAACCCGTTTGTCATACTGGTAAAGAAGCCAGCTGTAGATTAATACATGCTGCCCCACCACCAGCTGAGTAGGCTTGCCCCCCATGGAACCTGAGTAATCCCGTATGAAAAATACCATGGCCTGGGATTCATACTCTTTTTCCCTGGAAAGGATTTTGTACACTTTATCCTTGGGGGAAATTAAAAAATTTGTGGGATCAATATTTGTAACATCAGGGAGGTTCCCCAGGCTGATGTTGGTTTCTATGATTTTGCGCAAAGTAGCTTTTTTGTCAAGAAATTGACCGAATCCGCGATTCTGGTCCGTCATGTCGTAGGTGTAATGGGAGAGAAAACGTTTTTTACCTTTGTCTTTGAGATTGGGGAGTTCGAGCTGCTCTGATAAAATTTTCCCTATATCATAGGCATTTGATTCCATTTCATGGGGGCCTTCTTCACCTTCTCCAGGACCGGTCCCGGCACCACTCTCCTCTTCATGGACAGGTTGCTCACCAATAATATCTCCTTCTTCACCTTCCCCTGCCCCCCCTGCGGAATCTTCATCCTCCGTGGGAATTTTGATATCATCATGAATAAATTTTTCTTCAACTGTGGTGGGAACAACAATGATTTTTTCTTTTCCACCCTTGCCTGGCTTGATTAATCGGCCAACGCGTATTTTCCTTGGGAAACCATCTTCTTCTCTTTGTTTGTCCCTCCCCAGCAATTCATCAAGGGCTTTAAGGGCGGCTGTGGAGGAGGAGATGGGAGGTCCTTGCTGAAGCATCGAAAAATCATTGAATCTGTATAAGTCTTTTGCCGAATGGGGAAATGGCCTGGGGGGAATATCATGAATCCCCCGATATTCAAGCTCAAACCGGAGTCTTTTTTCCCGTTCCTTTGATAAGCCTTTTTTTTTGATCTCTTTGAAGTATTCTTTCAGTTTTGACTCCATGCCTTTTCCTTTTTTATGTGGAAACCCATGGTTTCAGTGTCGGGGATGGGCGGCTCCGCATATGAGCCGTTCCAGGGCCGGGTCCCTATTTTTCATCTTCCTGGGTGCAGAAATACTCTATGGTCTTTTCAGCGCATGTTTTGCAATATTTCAATTTGTCCAGCATGGTGTTCAACATTCTATCGTATAGTTTCTGGTTTTCTTCATTTGTACGGTTTGCTAAAGCCCCTATCAGGCTCCCTGCTCCTGCGATATCCGATTTCAGCCTGACATCTGTGATGGCTTTAACCAATTCCAGGTTATCCATGAAATCGTAATTAGGATTAGTGGAGAGTTTCTGACCATAAATTTTCCTGATCGTGGTTCTAAAAGTATCACGCTGTTCATCTGTTTTGAGCCCAAGACGTTCTTCCACACTGTTAATATACCGTTCATCCACCTTTAAGGCTTTGAGCTCATCAGTCTGTGGATCTTTATATTTCCACATCTTGTCAGGCCCCAGATTTTCCGCATCTATGCCGATTATCATGTTTACATAATTCATCACATCTTTTTTTATGGCCTCGGGTTCATCCATATATGCATTGAACATCTCTGTCATGATCCGTTCCCGATACAGGCCCTTGGCTATTTTCAGGTCTTCCAGATATTTTGTTCTGTCATTTGTTTCAGGGACATAATCAAGAATTACCCGTTCAATTGCCTTGAAAATATCACAGGCAAACATACAGCAGCCTTCATTTGTGTCGGAAGTTTCGAGTAAAAGCTGAATCGCTCTTCCAAGGTTACGCTGGCCCAGCCCCTTTTGGCCGAAGCGATTTGTAATTTCAGGATCCTGATTAAGAGTGTCTATGACTTCAGCCAGGGTTTTAATACTTTTTTCCCCTGCAATTTCACCAGCCGCCAGCTTCATGGTTTCCACAGGTGTTAATTTCTCTGTTTTTGGAAGGCGGGTTAATACAACAGCAGCGGAGGCCGCATAATTCAGGTTGGGATCCTGGTGAAGTATTTTATTACTGAGGGTTGTTTTTACTCCACCTCCTATGGCATAGTCGGTCAGTTTTGTTTGAAGCTTGTAATCGGTATTGTGGGAAACATAGCATATACGGCACCTGTCGATTATTGGAGCTTCTTCTTTTTCAGCAAGGAACTGGTTGAATTCCGAGTTGTTGCTTGTTGCTATTATCAATGTATCTATGGGCCATTTAAACCCGTCTATTTCAATTGTACGATTTTGTATAACCCCAAGATAAACCTGCACCAAATCTCTTTTATTTTTGAAGATTTCATCACTGAAATGGATCCCCCCCCCTGCAACCCGTGCCAGGGCACCGCGCCTTAAATCAAAGCGGTAGGGATTATTTGTGTCTGTTATATGTAAAAGTCTCTGGATCGATTCATCACCAAGGAGGTCAACAGATGAAGAGGTGATTTTGTCCTTTGCCGGGTATTTTCCTGTTACAGTACCAAGGCTTTCAATTAAGGGGACAGGTATAATCTCAATAAACTCAAGCATCTCTTTAATGTTACCATTTGTATAATTACGAATATCGTTCCAGATGTATCCGCTGCATGCCCCCAGGGGCCGGTAATTTTCATAGAGATTATCTATTTCGGCATCAGAAAGTTTAAAAGTCTTTGCAAGGTATTCTTTGCTCTCTTCTTTATTCTCCAGAAGACTCATGGCCAGAATCATGGGGTCTTCATATGTTTGTGATTCTATGAAAGAGATTTTCCCATAGCTGCCCAGCCTGTTCATCCCTGTAAACTTAAAGGTATATTTACGATTTTTTTCTCTGGATAGAAATTCTCGGTATCGGGCGCATAAAAATTCAACAAAAAAAGTTTTTCCATTTCCTGGTTCACCCACCAGTACATAGGCCATCTCTTTGGATGACCCACCCTCTGATGCGTCTTTGGCAAAAGAGACAAAGCTGTTGATCTCATCATACATTCCTATGATATGTTTAGCCCCGCTGTTGAAAATTTGATAACTGTAGGTTGTTGTACCTTTTAAAACAACTTTTTCAATCTCACTTTCAAGTATCATTCTGGTGACACCCTGAAAAGCGTTTTCAAAGAGGTTCTCTTTTTTTTTATAGGCTGAAATATGATCTGCAAGGGTTTTGCTGTTTTTTTTTTGTGGCATCTTTCCTCCCATTACATTTTATTGGGTAATAATCATGCAAGGCATGGCTTGTGATTAATTTGGAATATGCAGACAAAAAATTAATTTGGGAAAAAGATTAGGAAGAAGGTATAGATGCTCAGATAATAAATTCCACAAGGCGTATTATAATACACAGAGGGGAGATAACGGAGTAAAATTATTTATAAGAACATCTATGGTACCAGGTTACATTTTAAAACTGATAACGCACCCAAAATAATTTTATAAACGTCTTTAAGCAATTGTTTAATACAGATGTAATTTTAATAAATTATCTAAAATTAATTAAATTTGAGGTAATAGAGAAAGAGCGTATGTGTTAAAATTTGAGCCCAAGGAAATTTTTGCGGGCACTATTTAATAAATGAAAAGGTTTAGATTCTGTATGGACTTTTATATTAAATTCAAAAAAGTATCATATACTTACAGCAGTAGAGAAAACCCTATTATAAATTATTGTTTAAGGCAATTACTTTTTACGTATTTTTTAAAATAGTGTACAAATAAAAAAAGAAATTTTTTTTCTAACTATTCAGGCGCTATGTAAGCAACAGGTATAATTTGATTAAACCATAAAAAATTCACAAAGAATGAGGTCGTAAAGAAAGAATCTGTTAAAATATAAGCTTGCGTAATAGTATACCAAAAAATAACGTCAATAAGTTCACCCTTGATGAATTCTTTTTTAACGCTCTCTAATCCATTCAAACAAATTCAATATTTTAATCAGATTATACCTGTTGCGCGTTTTAAATTAACGATGCTGAGCTTTGCATAATTTTGCTTGTAACACACAATACCCATGACAAGATGTATGCAACAGTGCAAAAAGAGGTGTTAAATGAAACGTACAAATATTGTGCTTGATGATAAACTTGTGGAAGATTGCTTAAGATCGACTGAAATAAAAACTCGCAAAGCCTTGATTGATCATGCGTTGCGTCTAAAATGTTCACAACGGACTTTTTACGAGTGCATCAATAATACTTTTTATATAGATTTTATTGCACCATAAGAAAAAATATTAAATAATTTCAACGTTGATTATTATAAAAAT
>CAZNFB010000104.1:0-9000 GCA_964572105.1 uncultured Desulfobacteraceae bacterium | reverse complement strand
TACAGATTGCGCCGTAATTTAACCCCCAAGCCGTAGCAAAAAATTACATTTTGTTTACATTGCGGCCGGAGCCAACCATATTTTTACGGAAGTGCTGAATTTATTGTCAATAATAGTAATTGCACACCATTTAGTATCTTTTCGAAAAAGCAACAAAGTGTGCGTTGTTTTAATGGAACATACTATTTCCCAATTATCTTTTATCATATTATTATCAAAAAAAGTAACTAGTGAATTTGTTTCAACCTTGCCGTTTAGATCAAGAACCCCTGCTGCCAGACCGGCAGATTTGAATATAAAAGAATTTTCATTGTTGATTTTGAGTTCCCCGGGAATAAGTACATCATCAAAGTCATAATACAATGGGGGTACTCCCGCTGAAGAATTTCTGGAAAGAGCAGAGCCGTCCGTATTTTTTTGGGGATTGAATACTGTGCAGCCGGAGCAAAGAAAAAGAATTAATATAAGAAAAAGTCCGGTTAATACAAGGTGGCCTGTGAATCCTTTTTTCATTTTTATTTCTCCTGATTAATGTATAAGGAACGAAAATTTTATAAGTTGAACGAAATAGCTTGTCTTTTGGCCCGTTGCCTAATTAGGGCTGTATTCCTTTACAATTTCTTTAAATTTAGATTTTATCTCTTCTGTGTCATGTTGTGCTGCTACTGCAAACAGTTCTTCCAGGTTACCGTTTAAAAGCTTAGGGTCATGTTCACTCCCTTTTAATACCATGATTTTTTCATGGTCAGAATGTATGATCCCTTCTCCATCGGTAATTATCTCTTCAAATAATTTTTCTCCTGGTCTCAATCCTGTATATTCAATTTTGATATCAACCCCAGGTTCAAACCCTGATAAAATTATTAACTCTTTTGCTAAATCGGTGATTTTGATGGGAGTTCCCATATCTATTAAGAACATTTCTCCCCCGTTTCCCATTGTTCCGGCCTGGAGAATAAGCTGGCAGGCCTCTTGAACAGTCATGAAGTAGCGGGTTACATCAGGATCTGTCACAGTGACAGGCCCACCTTTTTTGATCTGTTTTTCAAAAATGGGTAATACGCTCCCCACGCTTCCGATTACATTGCCAAAGCGGACAATTTTGAACTGAACCTGGTTACCGTTTTTTGATTGGCTTTGAACCAGCATCTCTGCTACCCGTTTAGATGCTCCCATAATACTTGTGGGGCGAACAGCCTTGTCAGTGGAAACATAGACAAATCTCTTTACTTTATATTTTTTTGCCATATCAATTATGTTGATAGTGCCGGCAATATTATTGTCAACAGCCATCCATGGATGTGCTTCCAGCATGGGAACATGTTTGTAGGCGGCTGCATGGAAAATTGTTTGGGGTCTGTGTTCCATGCAGACTTTTTCGGCTAAAACTCTGTCTCTAACATCAGCAAGTACAGGTACGATTTCAATATCAGTAAAGTTTTGTTTCAGCTCAAGTTCTATTTCATATAAAGGGCTTTCTGCTCTTTCGTATAATATTAATTTGCTGGGCTTGTACGCGCAAACCTGCTTGCATAGTTCGGAACCTATGGAACCTCCAGCACCTGTAATAAGCACGTTTTGATTTTTGAGATATGCGCCTATTTGGTCTTTGTCCAGGGTAATAACTTCCCTGCCGAGGAGATCTCTGTAGTCCACCTCTCTTATGGCATTGATTGTCACCTTGCCATTTATGAGCTCTCCCATTCCAGGAACAGTTTTAAAAGGGATTTTACTATTTTTGCAAAATTTAACAATTCTACGCATTTGAGTAACATTTGCAGAAGGGATGGCGATTAATATTTCATCGACGGAAGTTTTTTTTGCAATTTTTTCAAGGCTTTTTATGCTTCCAATAACAGATATTCCATGAATTTTCTTTTTTGTCTTTACAGGATTATCATCGAGGAAACCGATTAGATTATATTTGAGGTTTTGGTTATCCCGAATTTCACGGTAAATTTTTTCTCCACAGTCACCTGCACCGATGATAATAAGATTAATAGCGTTAAAGTTTTTTGAGGTAAAAAAAGTATGGAAAAGATTGGTTACTGAGTTCCAAATATTATCTCTATCAAAATATTGATAATAAAACCGCACAGTCAACCTGAAGGTTGCAATAAGAAAAATAGTGATGCCCCAGTCGATCATAAAGACTGAACGTGAAATTCCTGCAAATCGATTTACAAATAAGACAAGGACAATAATAAAAAGGGTGCTGGCGCAGGAAGATACTAATATATTGTAAATATCAGTAATGCTGGTATATCGCCACATGCCACTGTAAAGATCAAAAAAATAAAAACTGATAAGTTTAATAATTAAGACAATGGGAAATATTTTAAATAAAAATATTAGACTTGTTGGAGGGATTTGAAAATCAAAGCGTATTAAATGGGCAGTGTAAAATGAAAAAGTAACTATTATTATATCAACGCAAAATACAAAAAATAAATTTTTATAGATCGATCTGTGTGTCATATCTGTCCGGCTCTGATCATGTTTGAAATAAATATGTCAGGAGATTAACATAAAATGAGTTTGATGCAAATGAAAGAGTGTGGTATTATATAAATATTTTTATTCGTTCAGCAATAGATTTTTTTTGATATATCATAAAAAAACATTTCACCTTTTGACGTCCGCTGTAATATTCATTAAAAAATAATCGGGAACGCAAATCTGTTAACCCCATGAAATTTTTAAACAACTAAGGGTTCGCCCTAAAAGGCCATGTTGGAAGAAATGGTTATAAAAAACGACAATTTGGGGACGATAATTACTGTGAAGTCTTTAACTTTTGATGATTATCCGAATACTCCGGTACTCCTTGACAATCTTTCGATAAAATTTATGAAGGAATCTGTTTTTGTTCCTTTGGATTTTGACGACAAAAATATCCGGATTGCCCTGGCAAATCCCATGGACTATTCCACTGTAGATGCGTTGGAGTTTGCGTATGGTTTAAATGTTGAGGCCATTAAAGGGAGAGAAGATGATATCCTTGCTGCCATAGAAAGATTGTACGGTGCAGAGAGTCAGTCTTTAGCAACTATTATTGATGAGGCTGATAAAGATATTTATGATATGGTCCCTGAAGATGAAGAAAATGTTGACCATTTGAGGGGTCTTGCTTCTGAAGCACCCATTATACGGCTTGTTAACAGGTTGATCTTAAATGCTGTTGAAATGGATGCCAGTGATATTCATTTTGAGCCTTTTGAAGATGAATTGGTAGTCAGGTATCGTATAGATGGGGTGTTGCATAAAATGGAATCACCATCAAAGCGACTGCAGGCAGCCATAGTTTCCAGAGTTAAAATAATGGCGAAAATGGACATTGCTGAAAGGCGTCTTCCCCAGGATGGCCGGATCAAGTTAAAAATAGGTGAAAAAGAGATTGATGTTAGAGTATCAACAATTCCTGTGCTTTTTGGAGAAAGCGTAGTCATGAGAATTCTTGACAGGGCTTCCCTTGTGCTTGATATGGAAAAACTTGGTTTCCCGTCCCATGTTTTATCTGAATACAATAATTTAATTGTGCAGCCCTATGGAATGATTCTTGTTACCGGCCCCACAGGGAGCGGAAAAACTTCAACACTTTACACCACCCTTGCCGGGATCAACACATTGGATAAAAAAATTATTACATTGGAAGATCCCATTGAGTATCATTTAAAAGGTGTGAATCAGATTCAGGTGAAACCTAAAATCGGGCTTACTTTTTCAAAGGGTCTCCGCTCAATAGTTCGTCAGGATCCTGATGTTATTTTAGTGGGTGAAATAAGAGACAGGGAAACTGCTGAAACAGCAGTACAGTCCGCCCTCACCGGGCACCTGTTGTTCAGCACCCTTCATACCAATGATGCGGCCAGTGCTGTTACCAGATTGCTGGAAATGAATGTTGAAAAATATCTTATTAATTCCACCTTGTTAGGTGCTCTGGCTCAAAGGCTTGTAAGGGTTCTTTGCCCCTTTTGTAAAACACGGGCAGAGCCCGAAAAAAAGCTTGTTGAGTCCATGGGCATGAATGAAGTCGATCTCAAGCATGCTGAATTTTACAGGGAAAAGGGATGCAAAAAATGCAGGGGCACTGGGTTTAAAGGAAGAATCGGTATTTTTGAATTTTTAAAAATAGATGATGAGATAAGGGGTGCCATACTTAAAAATTTGGGTTCTAAAAATATTAAGAATTTGGCGATTGCAAAGGGAATGGTTACTTTGAAGGAAGATGGATGGTCTAAAGTATTGCAGGGAATCACTACCATTTCTGAGGTTGTAAGAGTAACGTTGGAGCAATAAAATGACCTTGTTTTCTTATAAAGCAACGGATTTGTCAGGAAAAATTGTCAGGGGAACTCTTGACGCCGACATAGAAGGGGACGTCGTTGCACATGTCCAGGCAAAGGGCTATATCCCCATTAAAATCGTTCCTTGTACCAGTAAAATAAGCAGATTTGGCATTGAACGTGTCGCAGATGCTTTTTCTTTTCTGAAAAAGCCCTCCGGTAAAGATGTTATGCTATTTACCCAGGACTTGTCAGGTCTTCTTACGGCTGGTCTCCCCATGGACAAGGCCTTATCAATATTGATTGATGTTATGGAAAACGAACACCTGAAGGGTTGCTTAAATGAGGTGCTGAAAAACGTTAAAAGCGGAAGCAGACTTTCAGATGCATTGGGAGAGTATCCGGATATTTTTTCCGGGATTTATGTAAATATGGTAATGGCAGGAGAATCAGGAGGCGTTTTAGCTTTGGTTTTACAGCGCCTTGGCATTTTTCTGGAGAATTCTCAGGATTTAAAGGACTTCATTAAATCCTCCCTTGTATATCCTGTTTTTCTTATGATAATCGGTGGCTTGTCCATTGTTATTCTTTTAACTGTTGTGATTCCAAAATTTTCGATGATTTTTTCCGATTTAGGCCAGGCAATCCCTTTTTCCACCATGATCTTGCTCCTATTAAGCGATTTTGTCTCAAAATACTGGATACTCATGGCGGGTCTCCTCTACCTTTTATATATTTATTGTAAACGATATATGAAAACGGCTAAGGGTCGAATGAAAATCGACCATTTTAAAATAAAAGCCCCCTTTTTAGGTACTCTCCTGGCCAAAATTGAAGTGTCGAGATTTGTAAGGACACTTTCCACTCTTCTTAAAAGCGGGGTACCGATTCTCCATGCCCTTGTGCTGGCAAAGGGCGTGATTGGGAATCGTGTTGTCTTAAGAGATATGGAGAATGTCATTAAAAGAGTGAGAAAAGGTGACAAAATTTCAAGGTCGATAAAGGAAGTGGAAGATTTTCCTGATATGGTGAGTCAGATGATTACTGTGGGGGAGGAGACAGGGCGCGTGGATGAGATGCTGCAGCGGATAGCGGATAACTATGAAAAAAAAATAAAAAATATTGTTAAAAGTTATGTTAGTCTTTTTGAACCTGTTATGATTCTTGCCATGGGTGTTGTTGTGGGGTCCATTGTGATTTCAATGTTGATGGCAATATTCAGTATGAATGATTTACCTTTTTAGGAAAACAATCAAATGAAAAAAGAACGAAAAACAGACAGTGGTTTTACACTTATTGAATTGCTGATTGTAATGATTATACTAGGCATTTTAGCTGCACTGGTTGGTCCCAGAATGTTCGGGAAGGTTGGAAAATCGAAGCAAAAGGGTGCTAAAATGCAAATTTCACTCTTTGAAACATCCCTGGATACCTATAGGCTCGATATGGGGAGTTATCCTGATACAGATCAGGGATTGCCCGCTCTTCGGGAAGAGCCTACAGGGGCAAAAAATTGGGACGGCCCCTATCTGCCCAAGGAGATTCCTCTGGATCCCTGGGGAAATCCATATATCTATATCTGTCCTGGTGAGCATGGTGATTATGATATAATTTCCCATGGACTTGATGGAAACCCAGGTGGAGACGATGAAAAATCGGATATTGTGAATTGGAAAAATTTAAATCAGTAATTTTATTGTAACGTTTGGGGTTGGTTTTAATCTTGGCCATTTTATGTGACGATCTATATAACTGCGCCGCCGTAGGGGCAAACCCCCATGGTTGCCCATTAGAAAAATATTACAGACTGAAGTTGCTTCCTCACTTTTTTAAAAGAAAAGTGTCCAAAGGAAATAGCCTGAAATGAAAAAATCAGTTTTTTCTCTTGTTTTATTCAGATCAGGATTTACACTGATTGAGCTTTTAGTTGTGCTGGTGATCATAAGTATCCTTTCTGTTCTGGTGGTTCCCAGAATAGGTAGCCAGATGACCCGTCTGAACATAAAAACAGCGGTAAAGAGAACGGCTGCTGTTTTAAGGTATGCGCGCAGTTGTGCTTACTCGGAAAAAATGGTTTATACTGCCCTGTTTGATCCTGATAATGGCAGGGTTGAAATTGTAAGCAAGAATATTTATAAAATTTCCCCTGAAGAGTCGAATGATTCAGGGGAAAATTCCGGTAAAAAAATATACTCCTTGCCTGGGGATATCCGTCTGAGATCTGCAGATCCGGATGATAATCAGGAGGGGGCTTTTTTTTCGATCATTTTTTTCCCTGACGGAAGGAGTAGCGGCGGAGAAATATTATTAACAAATGCCCGAAAGCGGGAATATTCCATTAAAGTCGATTTTATTACGGGTGAGCCGATAATTTCTTTGATCAAAAGATCTGAAAAAAGGTTTTGACCTTATTTTATTGAGAAGTTGCCATGACTTTTTATCACAATTTATTGCTAACATTAAAAAAGGATCGGATCTTCCCGAAGAAAAGTGAGGGATTTACACTTATTGAAATTCTTGTGGCCATAACTGTTTTAAGTATTTGTCTGGTTGTTATTATGCAACTTTTTGCCGGAGGACTAAAAAATGCTATGCTCACAGGAAAGTATACCAGCGCCGTTTTTCATGGCAGAGCAATAATGGAGGAGATCCTTTTGTCTCCTGAACTTATTACTGGTGATCATGCCGGAGATTTCGGGGATGGTTTTGTCTGGAACGCACAGGTTTTCCCTGTTGAAAAAACTGAAGAGAATAATATGGTTACCCCTCTTACAATGCTGCAGGTCAGCGTAGATGTGAGTTGGAATGATGGGAAAAAGGAAAGGCATGTAAGATTAAACACCCTGCAGATAGTAAATGAAATGTTGGATACACAGGCCGATGAGCAGATTTTGGAACTATATAAAAGAGAAGGGCTTTGAATAAAAAAGGAAAACATTTCAGGAGAATGCTAAAATTCGGTGATGGTTTCACTCTCCTGGAACTTCTAATCGCCTTAACCATACTTGGGGTTGTTCTCTCCATGTTATTTGCCTCCTTTAAAATGGGTGTAACGGCATGGGAAAAAGGGGAGGAAAAGGTTGCCTCCCTTCAACGAAAACGGGTTGTCCTGGATCTTGTTAAGCGTCAATTGACTTCAATTTGTTCTGTGAAAATAAAAAAAACAGATACCGATTCATATTTTATGAAAGGGGATGAGAATTATCTTGAATTTTCATCAAATTTTCCAATTATGCCGGCGGAATTCTCAGGGATTGTTCATGTAACATATGTTGTCACTTCTCTTGAGGGTGATAATGGGAAATCCCTTGGTCTGTATGAAAAGCAGCAAGGGGATAATCATGAATCTGATGAAGACAGATTTTATCCCCTTATAAAAAAAGCCTTTAAAATTGAATTCGAGTATTTTAAATCAGGGGAAGATGGTGCCAGGTCATGGGAAAATACCTGGGATCCTGAAGTTGACAAGGGCTTACCCCTGGCAATAAGGATATCTGTATGGGATGATCAAAACACCATGCCTGTCAATGTAATTGCTAAAATCATGCAAAGTGCTCATGGGAAATAAGAGAATCAAAAATATTATCCTTGGAGTTTTAGATAATAATCATGGCATCGCGCTATTCATAACATTATGGATACTGGTTCTTTTATCAGTTATTGTGGGAGAATTCTGTTTTTTTATGAGAACCGAAGTGAAGATGACCACAAATTTTAAAGAACAGACAGAAGCTTATTATATTGCGTATGCAGGAGTACAAAAAGCCATTGAAGCTCTTATAAGTGATAAAATGGTTGCCCCCCCCGGCTCTATTTATGAAAGAGATGGCGGTCCCGCTGATATAGAAGAGGGGCTTGCCATGTGGCGGATAAATGCTCTGCTTCCGCCGGTCCCTTTTGCCCAGGGTTCCTTTCAGGTTTGGCTTGACAATGAATCCGGAAAAATCGATTTAAATAGTGCAAACACTAAAATCCTTCAGATGATTTTAAATGGTTTGGAGCTTGATGACAGGATAAAAGATATTATAATAGATTCAATTTTAGACTGGCGGGATAAAGACAGCCTCCACCATTTAAACGGGGCAGAGGATGATTATTATCTTTCCCTTGAAAAGCCCTACGAATGCAAGGACGATGATTTTGATTCCATTGATGAATTGCTCCTTGTAAAAGGAGTTACAAAGGAACTTTTTCATGGGGGGCTGAAAGATCTGGTTACTGTATCTTTTAATCCCATTCAAAACAAAGGGGGTTCCCGCAGAAGAAGAATCAGCAAAAAAGGTATAACAAATAAAATTAATATAAATGCGGCTTCTCCCAAAATGCTAAGAGTTTTTCCCTTTATGACAGAAGATATTATCGATGCAATAATTCAATACAGGGAAACCCAGGACTTTTTTTCCATGGCTGATTTTGCAGAAATTGTGGGAGATGAAGTCTACCAGGGCGTATCCGGTTTTATTACTTTTCAGTTATCCCCTTATTATACCATCAAATCAGTGGGGACATCGGGGACCGGAAACATAAAGGATATTGTGAATGCTAAGATTGAGATCAATAGAAATCATCCAAAATGGCATAAAATTCTTGCCTGGTTTGATGGCGTCAAAGAATAATTTTTGTAACTATTCAGCGAATATATACGGCAACACAGTAGTATCCGGTTAGAAAATTGCAAAAAAGAAAATACGGAAAGTTTAATTGTTTTTTCCGC
>CAZNFB010000103.1:0-9076 GCA_964572105.1 uncultured Desulfobacteraceae bacterium | reverse complement strand
TCCATATCCGCCAAAGATACAGGGGCAGAAATGGATTCTGCCCCTACCCCAGCCAAACTCATTGTATTTACAGATATCAAGTTGATCATCTACAAAATTTGTAGCTAAATTTTCATTATAATTTTCTTGTTTTTTATGACAGGGTTTCAGAAGTAAGGTACTATATATGTTCAAACAATAAATTTCATAAGGCCAGATGCGAAACTGAGCTATGGTGAAATCAGCATAGCTGAATTGTTACGCTTAATAAAATTATAACCTTGATGCAAAAAATCATATACAGGAGTCGAGTTTGCAAAACCTGAAATACGGCGCTGAAACAATCCCCTTTGCTTTACCGGATCATGCAAAAGTGTTTCATATTGATGAACCTGAAATATCAATTACACCTGCCAAATTCGCACACCGGATTAAAACCTTTCTGGCGCAGCTAAACCCTGATCTAAAAGATGTGGCCATTGTTCTGGCAGATAAAACACGGGTATGCGGATATCAAAAATACCTCCCTGTATTAATTGAGACCCTTGAACATTTTGGAACATCCCCTGGGCATATCTCCATTTTCATAGCCTATGGAACCCATGCCCGCCAAAGCGAAGAAGAGTCCCATGCTATTTACGGAAACCCATACAAAAAATACCGCTTTATCCATCATCAATGTACAGATGAAAGCCTCTTCATTCATATGGGCAAAACCTCCCGCGGCACCCCGATAATGATTCGAAAAGATATTTTAAAAGCACGTTTTTTAATTACCTTCGGAGCAATATCGCATCACTACTTTGCCGGCTATGGCGGGGGGCGAAAGCTGATCTTTCCAGGGCTTGGATTTCAAAAAGCCATTTACCACAACCACAGCCTGTTTCTGGATAAAAAGGCCCGGACTCTGGCCCCTTACTGCCAGCCGGGAATCCTGGAGAAAAATTCCCTGGCAGAGGATCTGGCAGAGATTGAAGGGCACCGATCAGCAGACATGTCCATTCACGGAATTCTAAACTCCCAGGGAGAGATTTGTGATCTCCTCACAGGAAACGGATTATCCCATTTTAAAAGGGCCTGCAGCGAACATGGGAAGTATTTTGAAATATCAGAAAACCGGATTTATGACCTGGTCATCGCCTCCTGCGGAGGATACCCGAAAGATATTAATTTTATCCAGACCCACAAAGCCCTTCATAATGCTGCAAAATTTGTCAAAACCGGAGGAACCCTTATCCTTATAGCACAGTGCCGGGACGGAATCGGATCTAAAACATTTCTTCCCTGGTTTGAAATAAAAAGTAAAAAAAAGGCATTTAACAGACTGGCAGCGGATTATAAAGGAAACGGCGGAACAGCCCTTTCCATGATGTCTAAAACCGAAAGAATACAAATCTGTATGCTGACAGGGCTTGAGGATAATGTTACAAAAAAAATAGGTGTACACCGTATTTCGGCAGATCAGGCGGTAACAATGGTCAAAAACTGCTCCGGTTCCCTGGCCGTAATTCCCAATGCAAGCCTGATGGTAAAGATAAATGGATAAAAGTAAAATCGTAACTATTTCAGCTAATATGTATAATATTAACAAATCAGCAATGGAGCTGTTATTTTAAGTGGTTATATCTATTATGATAAAGCTTTACCTGATGTACAAAAGCCTCGATGCGGGTCAGCATATTCGTCCCCATCTGGGCGTCAAAAACAAGATTCATCAAAGGAAAATTTTTATACTCCTGCAAAGCATTTTTCAAAATCGGGATGGATATATTTCCCAGCATACAGTTTAAAACATAAATATTACACAGGCCTGATACCCCTGATAAAGCAAAGCCTCTGGCTCTGGCCGTAAATGTGGAAAGAATGGTATCTATATCAAAATATATATAGGGTTCAGCCTCCGACAAAATAGTTTTCCTGTCAAGAATTCCAAAGGGACTAAAGCTACTGTCCAAAGATTCTTCTGCATGTTTTATACAAAAATCGACCCAGAATTTTCTTAGAAAATAATAAAAAGCAGCACCGATCTTCCCCTTTTTTAAACGGTCTTTATGGTAATAATATGCGGAATAAAAAGCGAGATTATTAGTTATGGTGAGCCCATGGGTTTTTACCTCAATTCCAAGACCTTCAAGTGTTCGAACAAAGTCCTGATTGGCCCAGCGATTCAAAACAGTATAAAATTCTCCTACAATTCCAATAACAGGCCGGGGCACTGACATATCAACATCTACTTTTTCCAAAGCTCTGACAGCTTTTTTTAATGCTGAATGAATCTTATAATCAACAATGGAAAAGATTCCCCGGCAATGTGCCGTGGCTTCTGAAATTTCCTCAATTCCTGATTCATAAACGCGGTCCGTCTCTCCAAAATTTTTTTCATAGGGCCGCACATGGAGCCTGAACCTGTCTAAAACCTCTGTTGCCATGAGTCCCTGCCATAGCTGGACTGTAAAACCGAGCCCGAAAAGTCCGGTCAATTCCTCAAAACGTGTTGAGCAAAGGGGAGCAATCACAGGAACTTCAGGGATACCCATATGTTTAAACAGGGCGGCATGGCCAAGTGAATATTGTGAAAACCTGCACGCTCCATCATAGTTCAACATGAAAAAAGCAGCATGTTCAGGATCAAAGCCTGGTTCATGCGTCATTTTAACAAAATCCCCGCAGGTGACTATAAAAGGATGGCATTCCCTGCCGGAGGTCACCTGACGCCCAAGGTACTCGGTCTTTTCATCTGGCTTGGGAAGAATGGAAAAGTCGAATCCTGCAGATTCAAAAGCAGCTTTAAATATTGAGCTGAAGGCTGAGGAAACATAGGGAACATAAAGAGTTCTGTTTTTGAGTTTTTTTACAATATTCGGCTCAGGTTTCCAGATATTAAGGCGGGGTCCCTTTGATTTTATTACAAGATTTAAAGGTGCCTGGAGCTCACAGGTTTTAAGTTCCGCATCAAGGGTATCAAGAAAAGCTTCTATGCGTGTGACAAGCCCTGCGTCACCTGTATGCTCATCAATCTCAAGTATCAGGTATGGTTTATCCTGGAGAATATCCTCCATATATTTAATAAAAAAAGAATCAGGACCGCACCCGAAATTGGTAAGAAGAACAGGAAAAAACCTTTTATCATTTCTAAGCCAGAAAAGTACCTTTAAAAGATCACGGGTATTTTTCCAGACCACATTTTCATAATGTTCAGGAAGAGTTATTTCATCCGTGGGAAGCATATCAAAGGGTATAACCAGTTCCCCTTCACGCCTTAATTTACCTGCAAGATGAAGATTTAAGCCAGGATCAAAAATGTTATGTGATTTTCCAAGAAGCACAAGGCATCTGTCTTCAGGCCCCAGAGCTTCGAGAACCTCCTTCCCCCGGCTCCGTCTCCAATCATCAAAACTGTTCTGGAAATTTCTGGCTTTATTAACAGCCTGTTTTATCTTTCCTGGAACATACCCCAGGGATTTGCCCAGGGTCATGAGGGTTTCATCGAAATCTTTTACAGAATCACTCCAGCGTATCACAGGCGCCAGAATTTTGGCATCTGTCCCCATGGCATCACCCGTCATATATGGCAGAGCCTGAATATAAGGACAATTATAAGTTCTATGTATGTCATCTTTATTTTTATGATGATCAATTTCGCAAGGAAGAAATATCTGGTCAGCCCCTTTGGAGACCAAATTTCCAATATGACCATAAATTGTTTTAATGGGAAAACATGTTTCTGACTGAACCTTTAAAAGCCCCTCCTGGATAAGTGAGTTATTCGTCCTTTCCGAAAGTATTACATGGTACCCGAGGGTCTTGAAAAAAGACTCCCAAAACGGAAAATAATCAAAAAAATAAAAACTGCGGGGAATCCCCATGACCGGTTTTTCAGATTCTGGCAAAACGCCCATTTCAAAACCCTTTACAAGATGTTCTTCCCGTTCCTTAAAAAGGTCAGGCAAATGAGAATAATCCCGGGAATCAGCAACCTTTTCATATCTTCCGCAAAGGCTTCCATAATATGAGGATAGTTGCCCATCTATATAGATTTGATGAATACTGCACAGATTGGGACATTTTCGGCATTCAAACTTTTTTACTTCATAGGGACGTTCCTTTAAACTAAATCCTGCAAACCTGCTCTGCAAAGGTGGTGAATCAATGGATGCCAGAGCTGCTCCCAGGGCACCTGTAACATTATGGTGCTCTGGAATGATCAATGTTTTTTCAAGAATACTTTCAAAAGCAGCAACAACGCTCTGGTTTGCTGCCACGCCCCCCTGAAAAAAAATTTTCCCCTCGATTTTTTTATTTCCCACTACCTTTTCAAGATAATTGGATGCAATGGCATATGAAAGTCCCGCTGTGAGATCTCCGGGATTTTTGCCATTCTGCTGATGATGAATAAGGTCGGATTCCATGAAAACCGTACACCTGGCACCGAGATTCACAGGGGCATTAGAGGAAAAAGCGAGCCTGCTGAAATCTTTTTTTATCTCCACCTTGAGCCGGGAGCCCTGTTCCTCCAGGAAAGAGCCTGTTCCTGCCGCACAAACATTGTTCATTTCAAAATCTATTACACGGCCATTCTTACATTTAATATACTTTGAATCCTGGCCCCCTATCTCAATAATAGTATCGACTTCAGGATCAATATGAACAGCCGCCCTGGCCTGGGCGGATATCTCATTTATCACCACGTCGGCACCCACAAAATCTCCAATAAAATAACGGCCGCTCCCTGTTATCCCAACTCCGCAAATTTTAATATTCTCCCCTATCCTGCCGGCTATATCCTCCAGTCCAGCCTTAACCGCTGTAACAGGTTCCCCTCTGGTCTGTCTATATATTTTTACAACAAGTTTTCCCTGTTTATCTATCAGAACGATATTGGTACTTGCAGCACCGACATCGATTCCAAGAAACAACTCATTAGAATCTTTGCTTGTTATTCCAAAATACTGATCCTGGGTATCCCAATGGGATGACTTGGGGACTAAGGGTTTCAAATGAACTTCAGAAGGCCGGAACCCTGCAGAGGCAAGGGCCTTTTTTATTTTTCCTGTGAGTAAAGATTTTTGCGCAGATGAGCCGGATGGATTTCCCCTTGCCATAATTGCCGTGCCAAAAGCACCCATAACAAGAAAATGTTCAGGAATAACCAGACTGCCAAAGCCCTTTGCAGGAAGATTTTTAAAAGCCTTTACAACCGCCTGATTTGCGGCAACTCCGCCCTGAAACATAACAGGGGGTTTAAATATTTTTCCCTTACCCAGATTGGCTATAAAATTTCTGGCAAGGGCATGGCACAGACCTGCCAGTATATCCGGCTTGGGAGTCCCCTCCTGCAAAAGATGCACCATATCACTTTTAGCAAAGACACTGCATCTACCAGAAATACTGGCCGGGTTTTTTGAAGAAAGAGCAGCAGAGGCAAAATCATCAATGGTCATTCCCAGACGATGGGCCTGCAAATCAAGGAAAGAACCTGTACCTGCCGCACAGACCTCATTTAAAACATGATCCACAATCACAGGTTCTCCGGTTTCAGTATCCTGGTCAATAAATATCAGTTTGGAATCCTGCCCCCCTATTTCTATTATTGTCCGAACTTCAGGATGAAAAAAACAGGCGGCCCTGGCCTGGGCAATTATCTCGTTAATATCAGGGATATCGAGAATTTTCCCGGCAAGCTTTCTGCCGCTTCCTGTGACTGCTATGCCTTCAAAAAAATTAAATTCATCACTCAATTCATTTAAGGATTCGAGCAAAACCTGTAAAGGTCTCCCTTTGGTACGTTCATATATGGAAGCCCTGATCTTTTCTGAATCATCTATAATAACCAGGTTCAAGCTCACGGAACCGATATCAATTCCAAGGTAAAATTTTGATTTTTTCATAATTCGTAATTGCTCAACTGTAAGCCGGTTAACTATAGAGCCTGTTTAAAAATTAATGATTAAGCGAAAAAGTGGGGCAGCGAGAGCCAATTTTCTTGTTTTTTTGCCGCATAGCAGAGCCATTTAAGAAAAAAAGTAAGCAAATTGGGGCCGTTTCTATCGTTTTTGCAGCCAGTTAATAATTTTTAAACAGGCTCTATAGACTTTCAGATAATAACCCTATTTAAAAAATTGGCATAAGGTCATAGGGAGAAAGAAGTATTGTAATACTCCAACCACCGATAACGCACCAAAAATTTTTATCTTAAGGCCTATAACCGGACACTGCTTAGGCGCTACAAGCTTAGGAGTTTTGATCCATGAATCACTCTTAATATGTATACGGAGTTGCTTTCAATTTTATATATAACGCGATATTTTTTATAAATAAGATGCCTGTAATGTGTCTCAAAATAAATGTTTTCTGAAATATAAGCAAAACGTTCAGGGAAAGTCTCTAAACTGCATACTTTCTTTTCCAATTCTAAAATAAATTTTTTTGCATTGTTAATGCTATCAGCGGCAATATAAAAAAAAATATGCTCAAGATCATTTTGTGCATTATCAGTGATTGAAATTTTATATTTCTTTACCACGCTTAAATTCCTTAAAAAAATCTTTTACTTCGGTATATTTACCTTCTTTTATATTTTCCTCAGCAGGGGCAAGAAGCTTAAGCAGGTTAAATGCATTTGTTATTTTTTCATATTCTTTTGCGTCAACTAAAACAGCTTCGGCTTTTCCGTTAACTGTTAATACAATGGGGCGTTTAGTTCTATGGATTTGAGCTAATACAGAATTTGTATTACGTTTTAAGTCCGTGATTGACCGAATATCTTCTGTAATACTAATTGCCATTTTTCCACCTCCCTATGTCATTAATAGCATTTTTTATGATGCCATATTTTACATGAAATTGATGCGATAAAGCAAGCTTATTTGTTTTTCTGCTACTGGGAATAAATTAGACAAAAATATGTTTTTTAGTTAAGGTGATTTTAGGTGAAAATAATCATGTAACTGTCTATACCTGACTTTTTAATCCATTTTACAAAACAGGTTCAAAAAAATGAATTCAGACATGGAAAACTCTTTACGAAAATTTATGAAAGAATCTAAACTTTTAAGTGTTTTAACGGGTGCAGGAATTTCTGCTGAAAGCGGAATTCCCACATTTCGAGGACGTGAAGGGTTTTGGACAATAGGCTCAAAGGAATATCATCCCCAGGAGATGGCAACATATAAAATGTTCCTGGAAAAACCCTTTGAGGTTTGGAAGTGGTATTTATACAGGATGAAAATCTGCAGTAATGCTGAGCCTAATCCAGGGCATCTTGCCCTTGTTCAAATGGAAAAACTTTTTAAAAACCGTTTTAAATTAATAACTCAAAATGTTGACGGCCTCCACCTTAGAGCGGGCAATACCATGGAAAACACATACCAGATACATGGAAACATTTTTTATATGCGCTGCATGGACGAATGCCGTTCTGAAATTTATCCACTTCCTGACAATTTGCCAGGAAAAGAAAAGGATGAGGATCTAACGGAAAAAGAGAAAGAACTTATAAAATGCCCTGCATGTGGAAAAATAACCCGTCCCCACGTATTATGGTTTGATGAAGCTTATGATGAAAAATACTATAAATTCAGCAGTTCACTTAAAGCAGCAGAAAATACCGGGCTCCTTTTGATTGTAGGGACATCGGGGGCCACCAACCTGCCCAACCAGGTGGCAAGAACGGTTCAAAATAATGGAGGGACAATTATTGATATTAATATTGAGGAGAACAGCTTTACCAATATTGCATTATCATCAGACAAAGGATATTTTATAAACCAGCCGAGCAGTACAGCCCTGCAGTCAATATTAAAAGTATTTCAAAATATGTAGCATTTTAAATAAAGGGAAAAAGGAAATCTATATCATTCTTAAGCAGGTCTTCAGAACAGAGCTGTTACCACATAATTTAATCCTCCTCTTTATTGTATTTTTCATCATGACTTGACATGTAAAATCAAAGATAAAAAGTCAAACTATTTAGAAGGAGTATACTCTAACTGCACAAAATATACATTAGAAAAGAAATCGAATGTTTGCAATCATACACATATACGTGTACAGTATCTCATGAAAAGAAAAAAATAGAAAATGGGCTGAAAGAACTTGGTTGGAGGTTGCTTCGACACGGCATAAATCATGATATATGGACAAATGGTGAACGTCAAGAACCTCTTCCAAGGCATAATGATATTAATAAAAAACTTGCTCGTTCCATTTTACGCAAAGCACAAAAAGGGGCTAAATCATGAGATTTTCTGGAAAAATATACAAAGATGGGAATTTTTGGTTAGCAGAAATACCGATTCTTGACTTAATGACTCAAGGACAAACCAAAAAAGAAGCATATGATATGGTCGCTGATATGCTGGAAACAATGGTTAACAAAGAGAGTTTTAAAATTAATGTTTATAAAAAAAATAAAGATACTTTCGAAGTTGGTTCTTTAGAATCAAAACATTTAGTAAGTTTACTTTTACAAAGAAAACGGGAGATCAGTGGACTTTCACTTTCACAAGTAGCCCATCGATTAGGAATGTCATCAAATAATGCCTATGCTCGATATGAGCGGGGAAAATCAGTTCCATCAATCGAAAAGCTAAACAATCTTCTCCATGCTGTTTGCCCAAATTCTGATATCGTGATTGGTGAAAGCACTATTTCCTAACGAATAAAGTTAGATTGTGTGAGGAACGAACCACAATCTGAACCGTTTGTTGGACAAGCCCGGTGTACTTATAGAAAATATTTTTTTAGAAATATGCCCGGATGATTTAAGCGGATTTTTTTAAAAAGAGCTGATTTTGAGCACACAGCAGGTTTTTTCAGGGAAAAACGGTCGATTTTTTACGTAACTATCCATTGCCGAAGAAATCAGTTCTTTTTTTTATGCCATTATTTCAGGTCGGCAGGTTGTTACGAATGAAAAGAAATAAAGCAAGGGACAAGGCTATCTCTCTCTCCAGAGATCATAGCGGCATTACATGTAAAGAGCTTGTGGTATGTATTTCGGCAATGTGTCCGGTACGACAATAACAATGGCCTAGAATCGTGTGAAAAGGAAATAACGCAAAATAAGCGGGTTAAGGGCAAGCTGAATAAAATAAAA
>CAZNFB010000102.1:0-9231 GCA_964572105.1 uncultured Desulfobacteraceae bacterium | reverse complement strand
TAGATGGGCCAAAAGACAAGCTATTTTGTTCAACTTATAAAATTTTCGTTCCTTAGTGATTATACCCGGAATTTACTGAAATCAGGGGACCGTTTTTCGATAAACGCGCTAACCCCTTCGTGGGCTTCATCTGTACGATAATAAAGATCGACAGCATGCTTGGACATTGCGTTATAACCGGTTATATGGTCGGTATCTGCATTGAATGAGGATTTAATATATGATATTGCTGTGGGAGCTTTTGCGATAATTTCCTGGCACCATTTATCAACCTCTTTTTCCAGATCAGCCTGGGGAACCACCGTGTTTATAAGGCCCATTTCCAGTGCCTCCTGTGCAGTATATTGCCTGCAGAGGTACCATATTTCACGGGCTTTTCTTTCGCCAACCAGCCGGGCAAGGTAAACTGTGCCGAAGCCTGCGTCAAAGCTTCCCACCTTGGGGCCTGCCTGTCCGAATTTTGCAGTATCAGCAGCAATGGATAAATCACAAACAACCTGGAGGACATTTCCTCCTCCAATGGCAAAGCCGTTGACCATGGCAATAACAGGCTTCGGGATGGCCCGGATTATATTTATCAACTGCCCGTGGGCTTCAAGAAGGTCGAATGTTGCTTTACCTTTCCCATAACCGGAATCATCCTTTGTTTTTTGGTCACCACCAGTACAAAAAGCCTTCTCCCCAACCCCTGTCAGTACAACCACGGCTATACTCTTATCCGCCCAGGAATCGCGAAATGCGTCATACAGCTCAGCAAGGGTTATGGCGGTAAATGCATTGTATCTGTCTGCCCGGTTTATCCTGATTTTGGCTACACCATCTTTTTTTTCGTATATAATTTCAGTACAGTCCATATGTTTCCTCCAG
Source organism: uncultured Desulfobacteraceae bacterium (assembly GCA_964572105.1). GTDB lineage: Bacteria > Desulfobacterota > Desulfobacteria > Desulfobacterales > BuS5 > DAOWMW01. Next base: position 8,364 of record CAZNFB010000102.1, on the reverse strand, counting down.
ATAATTAATGCTTGAATTTTTAACAGTGTTTTAATAAAAAACGGTATTTTTTTTGGATATTAAACAAATAGTACTTTAGTGTCTGATGTGTAATTTAAACAATTAGCCTTTAATTCTGGTCTTATTTTTTATGATTTGTCAATAAAAAAAGGTAATTTGTGTAGATCGAAATTTTACTTTTTATTCAAAAAAGCCATTACTTTCTCTTTAACATATGCAAAGCTATCCGGTTTTACCCATAATATGTCAGGATCAGCGCGAAACCAAGTGAGTTGGCGTTTAGCATATCTTCTTGTATCCCGCTTCATGAGTCTTACAGATTCTTCCCAGCTGTGACGTCTTTGAATATAATCGACCATATGACGATACCCCAGGGATTTCATAGGCTTTAAATTTTCGAAAAATCCCATTTCGAGAAGCTTTTTTACTTCATCAAGAAATCCATTTTCCAGCATCTCGTCAACCCGTATATTGATACGCTGGTAAAGCTTATCTCTATCTATATCTAAACCTATTTTTAAAGCGTTGAATAGATTTTTGCGGAACATATGGTTTTCATGGTGGCTTGAAATAGATTTACCGGTTTTTTCAAAAACCGCCAGGGCTCTTATTAGTCTGAAAGTGTCATTCGGATGTATTCTATCCGCAGATTTTTTATCACACCCGCGTAATTTTTTATGTAAAAAGTCGGGGCCATCCTCTTCTGCTTCCCTTTTTAAGCGACTGAGAATCTCCGGATCTGCTGGATCTGTTATTGAAAAACCATGTAAAAGAGCCTTAATATAAAGCCCTGTGCCGCCTACTATAAATGGAGTTTTGTTTTGGGAGACAAGCTCTGATATTATTTTTGTTGCAATTTTCGCAAATCTGGCTGCATCAAAGGAGTCATCAGGCTCTATAATATCTATCATATGATGGGGAACCAGTCTCTGCTCAGCATGAGCAGGTTTAGCTGTCCCAATATCCATATGTTTATATACCTGCATGGAATCAGCACTTATTATCTCGCCTTCTATATCTTGAGCCAGATTAACCCCCATGGATGTTTTGCCTATACTTGTGGGGCCGCAGACCAGGACGAGTCTCGGGCTGGGGCCATTGTTATTCTCTTTGAGTTTTGGATATAGCATTTTATTATCATTAATAATATTGATTAGGTGGAGGTTTTATTTTTATATGTCTTGCCAAAAAATCATATTGACTAAAAAAAGAAAATAGATTAATATACGAAGTTCTATGCATAAATATAAAAAGAAATTATAAGATTTTATTTATATTAAGAATATACCTTTTTATTTTATATAAAAAGATAAATGGATGCAATCTAAATACATTATTTAAGGAGGCCTTAAATGGCAGAAGCAACTTTTCAGGGGAAAACATTTACTATTGATGAGGATGGATTTCTTGAAGATTATGAAACAGGTAAATGTGAAGAATGGGTTCAATTTGTAAAAGATCAGGAAGGAATTGATGAGCTCAATGATGAACATAGAAAAGTTCTCAATGTTCTTCAGGATTATTATGAGAAAAACGGAATTGCTCCAATGGTTCGTGTTCTTTCAAAGGTTACAAAATTTAAATTAAAACATATATATGAATTGTTTCCCTCAGGACCAGGAAAGGGAGCATGTAAAATGGCTGGCCTGCCAAAGCCCACAGGGTGTGTATAGCCTGTTCAGGTAGTTATGCTGTGTGTGTGCCTGATAATTTATAATAAAAAAAGCTCTGCATGTTATGCAGGGCTTTTTTTAGGTTGATTCTTAATTTTAGGTTGATTCTTAATTTTAACCGGGCCAGACTCAATCGTTGGCGGTTAAGGCCTTCATCCGCCTTTGCAGTTGCCCTCCCCAGTAATCGCAGGCATCTTGCGCGTCCTGCCATTTTTTCCACTGATCAAATTTACCTGTATATTTGGCTCCTGCCCTTTCATCCACACCTGCAAACAGACGTTTTCCTGTCAGGGAATCGATGAGCTCCCATTCCAGGCGTGCGCTTCCAACTGCAGAATGTTTTCCCAGGGCTGCTTTTTTAAGATACGATATTGCAATGGCGTATGGAAGAACTGAAGACATCATATCCCGTACCACCCTTGATTTTTTTGCATTTGTCAGGGCAATACGAAGTTCCATTGTATTTTTGTCTGGTGTCTCAACAAAAATGTAGGTTTCTTTTAATTGTTCTCTTACCGTGGCATCCAGGTAGTTAACAATGCTCTGCATCGCCTGTTTTTTTCTCGGCCTTAGTTTTGAAGAGGACCTTGAATAAAACTGAACAGGGTTAAATAGAATTTTATTATATTTTTTGAAATTCGTACTATAATCAACGTAAACAAGGAGGGTCTCTCCCTTGTTTCCTTTTTTTAGCTGGGAGTAATTGTTGAGAAACCCCGAGGTTTTTGTCGATTTAACCTGCTGTGTGGTGACACATGCAGATATTAATGAAGTAAAGCAGAGTATGGTTAGAATTTTAAAATAGGGCGTTTTGATTTTACATTTTTTCATTTGAATTTTAATCAATCCTTTGTGCCACTGCAAAAAAATTTATCTGGTCCTTTTCAGATAAAATTTTCACATTATCCTTAAAGCGGGTCTCTGCAAAAAGTCGTTTAAGCTGGTTTTCATCTCTGTGTACCAACTCCCAGTGCAGAACATAGTCCATGGTTGCCCTTATGGGGTTTGCCGGAGAAAAATTTCCCACCACAAGTATGCCTCCTGGTTTTAAAAATTCGTAACAGCGTTTTATCATGGATAAAAAAAGCATTCTGTCCAGATAATCAGCAAGCCCCGGAGAGTAGATAATATCCTGCTGTCCGAAATCATGTTTCACTTTGCCCAAAAACCATTTAAGAAGATTTTCGGTCATCAGGCGAATGGAAGCATTGTGGGGAAATATATCTACACGGTTGTTGGTATATTCCAGAGCGCCAGGATCTATATCAATACAGGTTGCTGCAATTTTTTCAGTATAGTCACACTGGGATAAAAAGTCGAACAATTCCCGGTTTGAACCGCAGGCCAGGTTCATTATGTTAATTTTATTTCCATTATTCAATCTTTCCTGGGTAAGGGAAGCAAGGAGCTCCCCTAGTAATTTACGACGTTTCCTTATCCCCTTGGCAGGTTTTGTATTAAGGACCCAGTGATCAATAAGCTCCCCAAGTTTACCATCTCCTTCCGGCTGATTTCTGTAGAGCTTTTCCATCATCAAAAAATCACCGGCATAACCTTTGGGTTTATAGTAGGCCCTTTCAATGAATCGGCTCCTCATGAAAAAAGGGAAGATCTCTTTGAAAATATACCCTTTTAATAGATAGTCTTGTTCCGAATCACTAATATCCCAGATCAAAGATTCAAGCTGATTATTAAATGAATCAAATAATTTCGTACCTTTTTTTTTAAAATCATCCCGAATATCCTGAAATGGGTCTTCCTGCAAATTATAAGAAAGCTCAAAGATCTGCGCCTTGAATGTTTCAACTATTTCATTTGCTGCACGTCCTTCAGGGGATAAAAGGAAGTTTTTTGGGAGGGGTTTTGCTTCTCTATAGCCCTGTTTTCCAATTGCCAGCGAAGCTGCATATGTTTGAATCGGCTCCCGTTCTTCTAAAATTTGTCTAAATTTGGAACAGATTGATCTGGTGATGAGAGTAAGAAAGTTTTGATATAAAAATGGATCCGCTGTGAAAATTTTATTTAAAACTTTATTGTTAAACAGGGAGATATCAGCATTCTCAGTTGCCCTTATATCGCGAACCCGTGAAGTTTCGTCAAAAAAACTGATTTCGCCGAAAAAATCTCCTGACCCGAGGAGGGCCACTGTAACCCGGGTATCTTCAGCATTATAGGAGACTTCCACAGATCCTTTTTTTAAATAGTAAAAAGCCTTTGGTTCATCACCTTTAATTAACAGATCATCCCCTTCCTTGCAGAATATACTCTCTGCGTAGGGAAGAACTTTTTGGATAACTGTTTTTGTAGATATTTCAGGTACATATGTCGGCCCCGCGATTTTTTTAAAAATCGGTATTACCTTGTCTGATGTGCTGTCGTCAGTCATAAAATACCCTCCTGAAAATGCTTTTTACTTTCCGTGTTTTATTTGAATTAATATGTAATTTTCGGGCCTGGTTTTATCTTGGGCCTCTCATATCCCAAAATGGCTGAAATTAAAACCAACTTCTGATTTTTCAATAAATTAGAAGCATTTTTTTCAGTATGTCCGGTTAGAATTTACGGGGGAGCGGACCTCCTTGTTTATCTTCTTCCAAATATCTTTGAGGCACCGGTGTAATTCTGGTAAAAAGTCCCACCGGACTTTTATCCACAAGGAGTTTGCATCCGTAAGCCTTTTCAAGTGTTTCAAAAGTCAGCACATCTTCAGGAGAACCAAGGCTGATAATTTTTCCAGTTTTTAAAAGAAGTATACAGGTTCCATACATTGCAGCAAGATTAATATCATGGGAGATCATGACAACGGTCATTTTTTTTTTCTCTCTCAATTTTTCCATTAAATCCATTGTTTTTATCTGGTGAGCCAGATCAAGGGATGCTGTGGGTTCATCCAAAAGAAGTATTTCCGGCTCCTGGCATATTGCCTTTGCAATAAAGACTCTTTGAGATTCCCCCCCGCTTAACTGGTTTATTCTGCGATGGGCAAGATGTTCAACACCTGCAAATGATATTGCCTGCATTGCAATTTCCACATCCTTTTGACGGCTGAATCCCAAAAAGCCTGAATGGGGAGCACGCCCCATGAGCACCACCTCAGAGACTGTAAAGGGAGAATCCGTGGGGATCATTTGGGGGACAAAGGCAATTTTTTTTGCCAGGTTTTTTTTTGTATATGAGCCTATTTTTTGTCCAAGGATATTCAGTCTCCCTTTCTGTTCTTTAATGATTCCGGCGGCTATTTTCATTAAAGTGGTTTTCCCTGATCCATTGGGTCCTATGATTACAAAAAATTCCCCTGTTTTTATATTAAAAGAGAGCCCCTTTAAAATTTTGGAGTCACCGTATGAATAGCTGAGATTTTTTATGGAGATTGCTGAAGCCATATTCTTTATACTCTGGAATGTCTTAAAAGTATAATAAACAAGGGGGCGCCTATCATTGCAGTTATTACACCCACAGGCATTTCTCCCTGAATCGGAAGTGCCCTTGCCAAAAGATCACAAAAGACCATGTATGCTCCCCCTCCCAGAATAGAGGCAGGGACAAGCACCCTGTGATCCGGGCCAATAATAAGTCTTAAAAGATGGGGTATCACCAGTCCCACAAAACCGACAAGGCCGCAATGGGATACAGTGGCGCTCACCATAAAGGAGGTGGTAATAAGAAGAATTAATGTTACAACTTTGATATTAACCCCCATGGTTACTGCCATTTCTTTGCCCAGAAGCAGGAGGTTCATGGAATCTGATAATAAAAAAATTAATATAAAGCAAGGAATAAGAATTGCCGTTAAAATTGAGACCTGGGTGAAATTTGTCATGGTAAAATCACCCATGAGCCAGAACATTATACTGTGCAGTCTTGCATCCTGGGTCATGGAAATAAGGAACATTATAACTGCCGAGCAAAAAGAATTTACCATGACTCCGGCGAGTAAAAGGGTGTCCTGCTTTAATATGGCATGCCCTGATGAGATGGCAAGAACTGCTACCAAGACTAAGCTGCTCCCTGCAAAAGCTGTAATTGTGACCCCGGGATATTGGGAAAAACCGATGAGTATACCTGCAATGGCTCCAATTGCAGATCCTCCTGAAACACCAAGAATATATGGCTCTGCAAGGGGGTTCCGTAAAAGGGCCTGGAAAACAAGACCTCCCAGGGAAAGGGCGGCCCCCACAAGTGCGGCAAGAAGTACCCTGGGAAATCTGAGTTTCCAGATTATGGCACTTAAAAGGGGATCTACATCAATATCAGAAAAAACAGCTTTGAAGATTTCATCGATTCCGCTCCCCGTTGATCCGATACTTATCCCCAAAAAAATTGCAATAACAAGGAGGATGGATAAAAAAAACGAAATCGACAAAATACGTTTTATTATTTTATGGGGATTAATTTCGTTTGTTTCCATCGGTTTCGCTGGATTTTATTATTTCAAAAAGAAGTTCAAGACCGTCAATAAGGCGCGGAGAGGGTCTGTCAAAAAGATCAGAGTTAACCAAAAAAATTTGATGATTCCTGGCAGCGGGAATCTGCGGCCAGCTTTCCCATTCTTTTTTTACCTTTTCAAAAAGAGCCCCCCGTGCCATGGATGTAATGATTATAATATCCGGTGCCAGGCCTAAAACCTGCTCACGGCTGTAACGGGGATAAGTAACAGCACCCTGGGCCAGGTTTCGTCCCCCGGATAGCTCAATTAACTCATTAATAAAAGTTTTGGTCCCTGCTGAAACAATGGGGGATACTCCTATCTGAAAAAAGACCCCTGGCCGCAGTTTTTTTTTTGATGTTAAAGCTTTTATTTTCTGAATTCTGTTGTGCATTCGGGCAGCCAGCACCTTCCCAGCTTCTTTTGCATTAAGTATTTTAGAAATTTTTATGGTTGCATCTATTATTGTATCAAGATCTTTTGGATTAACAGCAAAAACCGGTATCCCCAGGGTTTCGAGTTTATCCACAGCTGATTTTGGGTTTCCATCTTTTATGGCTATGCACAGATCAGGATTTAATACCATAATTTTTTCAATATCCGGATGAATATATGAACCGATCCTATATATTTTTCTGGATTCAGGGGGGAAGTCACTGTAGGTGGTTACTCCTTTTAAGAGACCTCCCTGTCCTAGAGCAAAAACAATTTCCGTGATGCTTGGTGCCAAAGAGATAACCCGCCTGGGGTTTTTGGGCAGAAGAACCTGCCGCCCGGTCTGATCTTTTGTTCTCCCTTCTGCTTCCTGCCAAGATGGTAAAAGAAAAAACAAAATGCAAAAGATAATTTTACAATAATATTTACAGAATTTAAGCATATTAAAAATACGGGAATATATAGTTTATGAGCTTTTCAATGCCTGATTAATCGATTTCATTGCTTTTTGAACATTTTCCAGGCTGTTAAAGGCGCTGATTCTTATATATCCGTTGCCGCAGCTGCCAAAGCCTGATCCTGGCGTACAGACTACACCCGCCTTATTAAGAAGGAGATCAAAGAAATCCCATGAGTCCCCCTTTGCATCTATCCAGATGTATGGAGAATTTTCACCCCCAATGCAGTCGAATCCCAGAGCTGTGATCTCTTTTCTTATGATTGCCGCATTTTTCATATAATAATTAATAAGGCTTTTGACCTGCTTTTTCCCTTCATCCGAATAGATGGCTGCAGCGGCTTTTTGGACAGGATATGATACACCGTTAAATTTGGTCGCTTGCCTTCTGTCCCATATGGAATGGAGATAATGTACGTTTGAGCTGGAGTCGAATGCCCTGCACTCTTTCGGCACCAGTGTAAAGGCGCAGCGTGTACCTGTAAACCCTGCTGTTTTGGAAAAGCTTCTGAATTCTATGGCAACCTCCTTTGCCCCTTTTATTTCATAAATAGAGTGAGGGATGGCGTCGTCGGTGATAAAGGCCTCATAAGCAGCATCAAAAAGGATAAGTGCCTTGGTCTCCCGTGCATAATCGACCCACTGCTGAAGAAGCTCCTTTGATATTGTGGCTCCTGTGGGATTGTTGGGGAAACAAAGATATATAAGGTCAACAGGTTCCTTGGGAAGATCCGGAATAAAGCTGTTTTCACTTGTGCTTTCAAGGTAGCAGATATTTGAATATTTTCCCTGGGAGTATTTTCCTGTTCGACCGGCCATTACATTGGTGTCGAGATATACAGGATAAACCGGATCAGGCATGGCAATTTTAATATCAGGAGAAAAAATTTCCTGAATATTGGCGGTATCACACTTGGCTCCGTCACTTATAAATATTTCATCGGGATGGATATCAGCATTTCTTGACTGGTAGTCTTCGGCGGCTATTTTCTCCCTTAAAAAGGAATAACCCTGCTCAGGCCCGTATCCTTTAAAGGTGCTCTCTTCGGCCATTTCATCGATGGCCCCGTGAAAAGCTTTAATGCATGCCTCTGGCAAAGCTTTTGTTACATCACCTATTCCAAGTTTTATAATCTCTTTTTCAGGATTTGCAGTTTGAAATTCTGAAACACGTTTTGCTATATCTGAAAACAGATAGGAAGCCTGAAGTTTTAAATAATTCTCATTAATTTTGATCATTTTTGTTACCTGATTTAGTGCTTGATTGAAAAATAGAATTTTTCGTTGAAATTAAGGGGACGAAAATTTTAACAGCGGGAATTAAGGAACGAAAATTTTATAAGTTGAACGAAATAGCTTGTCTTTTGGCCCAT
>CAZNFB010000101.1:0-9320 GCA_964572105.1 uncultured Desulfobacteraceae bacterium | reverse complement strand
AGATGGGCCAAAAGACAAGCTATTTCGTTCAACTTATAAAATTTTCGTTCCTTATTATCTGACAATTTATATATCCATTTTTAGATAACAGAGTGAAATTATTTATGTGAACATTTATACATATATTTTAACATTGACACGTAATTTTAAGTCATATACACTATCTCAAATTTGTAAAATATTTTAGATGTGTTATCAGATTTAAGTTAGCCTGACAGCGCCATGAGTTTGCCCATCAATAAATTCACTCTGCTACCGGTCAGAACCTTCTGAAATTAATTGTCTGAAAATTTATATTTAATGGATTAACATGAATGGGGATTATTTATAATCCCCTTTTTTTATAGGAGATTCGGGATGAGTTCAAGCCTGTTTAGCAAAGGATATGAACCCCATGATGTTGAGAAACGATGGTATGATTACTGGGAAAAAGAAGGATTGTTCGAAGCTGATGAAAAAAGAGAGGGGCCGGCTTATTCCATAGTAATCCCTCCACCCAATGTTACCGGGGTTCTTCACATGGGACATGCTTTAAATGTTACCATGCAGGATATCCTTTGCAGATACAGAAGACTGCGGGGTGATAATGTTCTCTGGCTGCCCGGGACCGACCATGCCGGCATTGCCACCCAAAATGTTGTGGAGCGGAACTTAAGCGCCAAAGGGATCAGCCGGGATCAACTGGGAAGAGAAAAATTCATAGAGGCTGTGTGGGAATGGCGTAAAGAGTACGGGGGATCTATTATCAACCAGTTAAAACGTCTTGGAGCTTCATGCGACTGGAAGCGGGAGCGTTTTACCATGGATGAAGGGCTTTCTGCATCTGTACGAAAAGTCTTTGTTACTCTTTATGAAGAAGGGCTTATTTATCGTGGTGATTATATAATAAACTGGTGCCCGCGTTGTAACACAGCACTTTCAGACCTTGAAGTCGATCATGAAGAGACCAAAGGGTATCTGTATCATATTAAATACCCCTATCCTGACAACTCTGGGGGTCTTGTTGTGGCAACAACAAGACCGGAGACCATGTTTGGAGATACCGGGGTTGCGTTAAATCCCGATGATGAAAGATATCAAAATATCGGCATAGATAATGTTGTTTTACCTTTAACAGACAGGCTGATTCCCATAATAAAGGATCAGTATGTGGATATGTCTTTTGGCACCGGTGCATTAAAAATCACCCCTGCCCATGATTCCAATGACTTTGAGATTGGGCAGCGCCATAACCTTCCCTCTATTAAAGCAATCGATGATAATGGAATAATGATGTCCCCGGCCGGTATCTTTGAAGGCCAGGAACGATTTGAATGCAGAAAGGCCGTTGTAAAACTCCTTAAACAAAAAGACCTTCTTGTAAAGACTGAACCCTATACCCATGGCGTTGGACATTGTTACAGATGCAAAACAGTTGTTGAGCCGAATCTATCTAAACAATGGTTTGTTAAAGCCCGTCCCCTGGCAAAAAAAGCAATTGAAGCTGTAAAAAAAGATGAAACCAGAATAATCCCCGAAACATGGGAAAACACATATTTTAGCTGGATGGATAACATCAAAGACTGGTGTATTTCACGGCAAATATGGTGGGGGCATCAGATCCCGGCGTGGACATGCGATGAATGCGGAAGACTTGTTGTTGCCATTGAGCCCCCTGAAATATGCGTTTCATGTGGAAGTAACACCCTCACACAGGACCCTGATGTTCTGGATACATGGTTCAGCTCTGCGCTTTGGCCATTTTCAACCATGGGTTGGCCCAATGATACAGACCTCCTGAAAAAGTTTTATCCCACCTCGGTGCTCATCACAGGCTTTGACATACTTTTTTTCTGGGTTGCCCGCATGATGATGATGGGAATACATATGATGGGAGATGTACCCTTTAAAGATGTTTATATTCATGCTTTGGTCAGAGATGAAAACGGGAAGAAAATGAGCAAATCAAAGGGTAATGTCATAGACCCTTTAACCGTAATAGAGCAATACGGGACAGATGCTTTCCGGTTTACCCTTGCAGCTTTTGCTGCCCAGGGAAGAGATATTAAAATGTCTGAAAAACGTGTGGAAGGGTATCGTCATTTCATAAATAAATTATGGAATGCATCCCGTTTTGCCATGATGCACATAACAAAAACAAGTGACATACAAACATTTGATTCATTGGACATCAAGTCTTTATCTCTTCCTGACAAATGGATTTTATCAAGGTTGCAATCCGTTGCAAAAGAAGTTGCCCAGGCCCTGGACAATTATAAATTCAATGATGCAGCAGGAGCATTATACCAATTCGTCTGGCACGAGTTTTGTGACTGGTACCTCGAGGCTGTAAAGCCTGTTCTCTACAGCGAAGGAGAGTCTGACAAAAAAAAGAATACACTCTTTGTTCTGGAACAAACCTTAAAGACCACTCTTGTTCTGCTTCATCCGTTTATACCTTTTGTAACAGAAGAGATCTGGCATAAAACAACAGGGACAGATGGTTCCATCATGAAAGCTGTTTTTCCCCTTGATAAAGCCGATTTCAGCAACTTTGCCCAGGACCCTGAAGCAGAGTCACAAATGGAACTGATCATAAGACTTGTGGCAGGAATAAGGACTATCAGGGGGGAGATGAATATTCAGCCATCATTACTCCTTACTGCTCTGGTACAGGCCCATGATCAAACGATGCAAGGATTAACCGAGCAAGACCATGACATTATAATTAATCTGGCAAAACTCAACTCTTTTTCTGTACAGCTGGAAATGGACAGGCCCCATGCATCTGCCACAACAGTTGTTGATGGAGCAACAATCTTTATCCCCCTTGAAGGGATAATAGATTTTGACAAAGAGATCAAGCGACTTGAAAAAGAAATAAATAAAATAAATAAAGAGCTTGTATCAGTCTTAAAAAAGCTGAATAATGAAGATTTTTTGTCCAAAGCCCCTGAACATGTGGTGGAAAAAGTAAAAGAAAAACAGGAAAATCTTCTGAAAAAACAGGAAAAAATAGAAGTAAATCTTGATAAAATAAAAACGGCTTCAAATTAGTATTATGCATTTAGCAGATCATCTTATAAAAATTGCTCTTAAAGAAGATATCGGATCCGGGGATGTTACAACAGATACTCTGATTGATGCCAGTCTAAAGGGACAGGCTGTTATTATTGCCAAGGAACCCCTGGTCACTTACGGAATCGAGGTTGTCTCCCGGGTTTTCAACTATCTTGACCCCGATGTAAACATAACACCCTTATGCTCGGAGGGAGAAGCTGTTAATCCGAACGATATAATCCTTGAGCTAAACGGAAGGGTCAAATCCCTTTTGCTGGGTGAACGTACAGCTTTAAATTTTTTACAGCGCCTTTCCGGAATCGCCACCCATGTAAACTCATTTGTTAAAGAGCTGGGGAACAGAAATGTCCGACTGGTTGACACCCGGAAGACTACCCCTGGGTGGCGGGTACTGGAAAAAGCAGCAGTTCGTGCCGGCGGCGCATTTAACCACCGCATGGGACTCTTTGACGGTATTCTGATTAAAGATAATCATATAGCTGCATGTGGAGGAATTATAAAAGCTGTAAACCGGATAAAAAAAAAGATGCCCCATCTTCTTAAAATAGAGGTTGAAGCAGCAAGCCTTTCAGAGGTAAAAGATGCCTTAACAGCAGGAGCTGATATTATTATGCTGGATAATATGGATGTTGACAGGATAAAGGAGGCTGTCGCCGTAATTGACGGCCAGGCACTGGTTGAAGTATCAGGGGGAGTTACAAAACAGAATCTTTTACCCCTGGCCGATACAGGCGTTGATATTATATCATCAGGCGCCCTTACACATTCTGCCAGGGCTGTGGATATAAGTATGCGAATCAGTCCGATCACTTAAAGGCTGGCACTAAAAAACAGATTCGCAATTTTTGTAAGAAGCCTAAGACACCTGGACATTCCTGAATGATACCCATTCGCGGAACCATACCATCGGAAAAATATCCCTTTGTAAATAACACCATCATAGGGATTAATCTGGTTATTTATTTGCTGGAAGTATCCCAGGGGCCTCAAATGAACCGTTTTATATATATCTACGGTCTTGTTCCTGCCCGCTACACCATATCCCAGGTGGCATCATACTTTACCATTGAACAGCAAATTTTTTCCATAATATCCTTTATGTTCCTCCATGGCGGTTTCTTCCACCTCCTCAGCAATCTCTGGACCCTTTATATTTTTGGGAATAATGTGGAAGACAGCATGGGGCATGTGAGCTACCTGGTTTTCTATCTATTATGCGGTGCTTTTTCTGGACTGGCTCATCTCATCTTTAACCTCCACTCCAATGTACCTGTCATAGGAGCAAGCGGTGCAATTGCAGGGGTAATGGGCGCCTATCTTATTCTCCACCCCCGGTCCAGGATATTAACGCTGATACCGATTATTATTATTCCCTGGTTTATGGAAATACCGGCATTTTTTTTCCTTGGAATCTGGTTTTTTATTCAGCTTTTAAATGCTGCCGCAGGGCATGGGGCTTCCGGTATTGCCTGGTGGGCGCATGTGGGGGGATTTATTTTTGGTGCCGCTGTTTTAAGTCTTTTTCGCACAGAACCCCATGGGAAAATAGTTGATAAAAAGCCGGGTCCCATAATCAAAAAAAAAACTTACCACTTGCAGGTAATACGTCCCATTGGATTTAACAACGATTCAACACTATACGGAACAATCACCATATCCCCATTTGAAGCAGATGCAGGATGTGTGAAACTTGTTAATATAGCATGGGGATTTCACAAAAAACTGATCAAAGTTATAATTCCGGCCGGGATTAAACAAAAAGGAATTGTCCGGTTAAAGGGTTTGGGGAAGCTTGCGCAAAGCGGGGGGACAGGGGATTTGCTGCTGGAGGTTAATATTTTGCCATAGCCTGGTATCAGCTCACTGAGATTCTGTTTCTCCCATTTCTTTTTGACTTATACATTGCATCATCCGCCCTTTTTATAAAGGAATCTCTATCTTCATTCTGTCGATACTGGGCAACCCCTGCACTTATGGTGACTATTACATGGGTTTTATCATTTCTGGGATATAATTTTTCGCTTTCCACGGCAACCCTTAATCGTTCAGCCACTGTATTTGCTTCCATCTTTTTTGTCCCTGGAAGGAGGAGGATAAATTCTTCCCCCCCGTATCTGTAGGCTGAGTCCATATTTCTTAAATGTGACGTGATTATCCTCCCCAATGTCACCAGAACTTTATCCCCTTCCAGATGTCCATAGGAGTCATTATATTTTTTAAAATTATCTATGTCTAAAAGTACAATACTAAGAAAATGATCATAGCGATTTGATCTCTCTATTTCTATGCTCACCTGATTAAAAAAGTGTCTGGAATTATTTAAATCAGTCAGGGGGTCAGTAATTGCCAGCTTTTCCAGTTTTTTTATCAGCAAAGCCCGTTCTTTTTGCAGCTGCCGTTCCTTGATCACCCGTTTCAGCCTTATAAAGAGCTCATTAAAATGTACAGGCTTAAACACAAAGTCACTTGCGCCTTTGTCAATCACCTCCTTATAGGAATAATCTTCTGTATGGCCTGTGATTACAATAACATCTGCCTTATATTCTTTTTTTATAAGAGTTGTCAGGGCAAGTCCGTCCATTCCGGGGAGGTCAATATCTGTTATTACCACATCAAAAGATCTAATGTTCAACAGATCAATAGCATCGTGGGCGTTGGACACCGTAAAGACTATTATTCCATATTGTTCAAAAAAATCCCGTAAAGGCTCTTGAACATAGGGGTCATCATCAACAATTAAAATTCGGGGAACAATTTTATTGTTATCAATTTTTAAAGTCATATTGGCGTATTATTGACAGGATTTAGTCTAAAATGATAAAAATACCATGAAAAAGCAACGTTTTAATGTAATTTTTTAAATAAATCCGTACAAACGTTGCACCCCAAGTGAAATAAGGGCATAATCCAACTTAATCACTCTTTACTTTTCAATAGTATGTAAAATATAATCTGTCAACTAAGATTAACAAAAATAAGATGGCTTAATGAAAAATATAAGAAATTTTAGTATAATTGCACACATTGATCATGGCAAATCAACCCTGTCGGACAGGCTCATCCAGGCAACCGGGCTTGTATCCGACAGAAATTTTCAGGATCAAATACTCGATAATATGGATATTGAACGGGAAAGGGGAATCACAATAAAAAGCCAGACAGTACATCTTTCATATAAAGCTGAAGATGGGCAAACCTATTCTCTAAATCTTCTGGATACACCTGGACATGTCGATTTTACCTATGAAGTTTCACGGGCCCTTGCCTCATGCGAAGGGGCGCTCCTGCTCATAGATGCAAGCCAGGGTGTTGAGGCCCAGACACTGGCCAATCTTTACCTTGCAGTGGAACATAATTTGGAAATAATTCCGGTAATTAATAAAATAGATCTCCCTTCGGCTGATATTGAAAGAGTAAAAAAACAGATTGAAGAAGATCTTGGGCTTGACCCTGAAACAGCTGTCCTGGTATCGGCAAAGGAAGGGACTGGAATTGATGCTCTTCTTGAGGTCATTGTGCAAAAGCTTCCTCCTCCAGAGGGAGATTTAAATGCCCCCTTAAAAGCCCTGATTTTTGATTCCCATTACGATCCTTTCCGGGGCACTATAGTTCATGTACGAATTGTTGATGGGAAACTCAAGTCCAAAGAGAAGATCCGGTTCATGTCCAATAATGCAGCCTATAATATTGAGGAAAGCGGTTTTTTTGAAATAGAGCGGGTTAGTCGCCCCGGGCTTTTTGCAGGGGAGGTGGGTTATATTATTGCGGGAATAAAGACAGTGAGTGACACCAAATGTGGCGATACCATAACATTGACAGCGAATCCGTGTGAAAAACCGGTGATGGGATTTACAGAAGCCAAACCAGTTGTTTTTTCATCTATTTATCCTGTTTCCTCTGATGAATACGTAGATCTTGTTGACGCTCTTGAAAAGCTTAAATTAAACGATGCTTCATTAATTTACGAAAAAGATTCTTCTGTAGCTTTAGGCTTTGGATTCAGGTGCGGTTTCCTTGGGCTTCTTCATTTAGAAGTTGTTCAAGAGAGACTTGAACGGGAATATGACATTTCTCTTATTATTACGGCTCCCACAGTGAGCTATAGATTAGTCTTAAATGATGGTTCAAAAAAAATCATTGATAATCCTGCCCTTTATCCTGACCCCACAATGATCGATTATACAGAGGAGCCCTATATAAAAGCTTCAATAATAATCCCTGATCGATATATGGGCCCGGTCATGAAGCTTTGCATGGAACGGAGGGGAATTAACAAAAATTACCAGTACCTCACAAGCAACAGGCTTGAAATGATATTCGAGCTTCCCCTGGCCGAAGTGATATTTGATTTTTATGACAAGCTCAAATCGATTACACAAGGATATGGATCCTTTGATTATGATATGCTTGATTATAGAAAATCTGACCTTGTGAAACTTGATTTTCTGATAAATTTTGACCGTGTTGACGCATTAGCCCAGCTTGTTCACAGGGATAATGCCGAGGTAAGAGCAAAAAAAACCTGCGAAAAACTCCGTGAGAGTATTCCAACGCAGATGTTTAAAATAGCAATTCAGGGAGCCATCGGAGGAAAAGTTATTGCCCGTAAAACAATTTCGGCTTTTAGAAAAGATGTTACAGCAAAATGTTATGGCGGCGATATTTCAAGGAAAAGGAAATTACTCGAAAAACAGAAAAAAGGGAAAAAGAGAATGAAGATGGTGGGCCAGGTAATGGTGCCCCAGGCAGCATTTCTCGCTGTTTTAAAAACTGAAAATGAATAATATTAAAGGGTGGTTTTAATAATAAAACCAATCCTGTTTAATTTATTGAAAAAGCGTAATTTGTGGCTTTTTAAGATATGATTTACTCCTCTTAAATTGTTCCCCAGGAGATTTTATGAATAAAACAATTGCTGAAAAAATATTTGATTCACATTTTGTTGATAATCCTTCAGATGATATTCATGTTATACGTATAGACGCTGTATTTTGTCATGAAATTACAACTCCCGGGGCAATAATGGACCTTGCGGCCAGGCAAAAGGACAGGGTCTTTGACCCTTCCAGGATTAAGGCTGTTATAGATCATGTTTCACCGGCAAAAGATTCAAAGACCGCTCTCCAGGGAAAAATTTTAAGGGATTGGACAAAAAAACATGGGATCAAAGATTTTTTTGATATAGGTCAAAATGGTATATGCCATGCAATTTTTCCTGAAAAAGGGTTTGTCCGGCCAGGGTACACAATAATCATGGGAGATTCCCATACCTGTACCCACGGTGCCTTTGGCGCATTTGCGGCCGGTGTAGGGACTACAGATCTTGAAGTGGGAATTTTAAAAGGTGTTTGTGCTTTTCATTACCCTGTTACCATTAAAATAAAGATAACCGGCAAACTTATGGAAGGGGTCTGTGCCAAAGACGTTATCCTTTCCATAATCGGTAAACTTGGGGTAAACGGAGCAACAGACAGAGTAATAGAATTTACAGGACCTGTTGTTGATGAAATGAGTATGGATGCCCGGATGACCCTGTGCAACATGGCCGTTGAAGCCGGCAGCACCTGCGGCATATGCTCTGCTGATGCGAAAACAGTCGATTACCTATGGGATTTTATAAAGGATGAGTACCCGTCAAAACAGGATGCCCTCCAGGCATTTCAAAAATTTGCACCCGATCCTGGTGCAAAATATGAAAAGATCATTGAGCATAATGTAAGCTCCCTTAAACCCCAAATAACTTTTGGGTACAAACCCGACCATGTAAAAAATGTAAAGGAATTAAGCGGAATTAAAGTAGACCAGGTCTATATCGGCTCATGCACCAACGGCAGGCTGGAAGATCTCCGCACAGCCGCAGAAATAATAAAAGGGAAAAAAATTGCAGATCATCTCCGCTGCATTGTCTCACCTGCAACTCCTAAAGTTTACATGGATGCTCTGGAAGAAGGAATAATCAAAACATTCATGGAGGCCGGTGTCTGTATAACAAACCCCACATGCGGGGCCTGTCTCGGCATGAGTAACGGTGTGCTGGCCAAAGGTGAAATATGTGTATCAACAACAAACAGAAATTTCAACGGCCGCATGGGAAAAGGCGGGATGGTGCATCTTGCAAGTCCGGCCACGGCAGCAGCAACAGCAATAGCCGGACATATTACTCAAAATTAATTTTTTTATAAAAACTGTAAATTTAAAGAGACTAACCCATGAAAAATTTCAACGGAAAAGTTCTTTTCCTTGACAGATCAGATATCAAT
>CAZNFB010000100.1:0-9369 GCA_964572105.1 uncultured Desulfobacteraceae bacterium | reverse complement strand
ACGCTCTTTAATACGTTCAAACAATTTCAATTGTTTGAATCAGATCATACCTGCTGCGCCTCTTAAATCAGCGATGCTGAATAGTTACATTATTTTTAACAAAAAATATTATTTTAATCAAATATCATCTTTTTGAAAAAGGATAGGTTATGATTGAAAAAGTCTATGTTGCAGAAGACAAAACAGCGGTCTTTGTTTGTCCTGAATGTGGTAAAAAACGGACAATGAATCTGTCAAGCTATAAGAATCTTGATAAATCGTCAAAAGTTACCTGTAAATGCGCATGCGGACACTCCTATCCGGTAATTCTGGAGAAAAGAAGATTTTTCAGAAAAAAAACCGACCTCGCAGCAACGTACACCTATGTTGTTTCCAATCTCAGTGAGAACTATTGCGAGGAAGTGGGAAAGGGGATGCTTAAAATCAAGGACATCTCCCGAACGGGCCTGCAGCTTGAACTAAACAAGCCCCTTGGTTTAAAAAAGGGCGACAAATTTTCACTGGAGTTCACTCTGGATGACCAAAAAAGAACCTTAATAAAAAAAGAAGTAGTGATAAGAAAAATCGATGCTAACCTGATGGGGGTGGAATTTCTTTCATCAGATCCAGGGGATCCCGGTGATAAAGCCCTGGGGTTTTACCTCTTTTAACCCCATCCTTAAATATATGTAGTTGATTAAAAAGTTGACCCCACACTATAGCCATGGTAACAATGTTTAAAATAAAAAAAATATTAGTCACCTATAAGTTTTTTTGGTTGTTGAATTGTGCGGTTATTTTTTTTGAACTACTATTTTTGGAGAAAAAACATGAAGAAGTTGAATGTTGTTTTATTTTGTTTGATGGGAACTCTAATTTTTTTTATTACTAATTCTTATGCCATGCATCAGGATACAGAACTTTTGCTTAAATTGCTTGAGAATAAGGGCGTAATTACTTCGGATGAAGCGTCTGACCTGAAAAAAGCTGTTGAAGCAGGTATTGAGGCAGAGACCGCAGTACCCCCCCAGCGGATAGAACAGGAATCCCACGATATGGATTCTGCTGAAATCAGGGAGGCATTAGACTGGCTCCACAAAGTCAAAATAAGCGGACTCATAGAAGTTGAGGCTTTTACAAGTGATAGAACAGACTTTGGAAATACCAGTTTGTCCAGAAGGTCTTCAAACGATATAACCCTTGCAACTGTTGAGCTTGGCATGGATGCCATGATAAACCAGTGGGTCTCCGGTCACATTCTCCTTTTATGGGAAGAGGATGATACTGAAGAAGTGGTTGTTGATGAGGGAACCATTACAATAGGAAATATAGAAAAATTTCCCCTGTACCTTACAGCGGGTAAAATGTATGTCCCCTTTGGAAACTTTGAAACAAATATGATACAAGACACTTTCACTCTGGAGCTGGGTGAAACCAGGGAAAGTGCTGTTCTGCTCGGTTTTGAGCAAAATGGTTTTTACGCTTCCGCATACGCATTTAAAGGAGATGTAAAACAGACCCACGAAAGGGAGAGAGTGGAAACCTTTGGTGGAAATATTGGCTATTCCTTTGAAAATGATAATATAAGTTTCAATGCCGGGGTTGATTTTATAAACAATCTTGAGTCAGATGCCATTGAAGGTTTAGGTATAATAGATGATAATGTGCCAGGTTTTGCCGGCCACATTATTTTTAATTACGGCCCCTTGATGCTCATAGGTGAATATCTTGGAACAACAGAAGATTATAAAGCCGGTGAAATATATTTTGAAAAAGTAAAGCCTGAAACCTGGAATATTGAAGCTGCATTAACCGCTGAAATAACAGGTAAAGAAATTACTTTTGCCATTGGGTACCAGGGGACAGAGGATCTGATGGGATATCTGCCTGAAGACCGTTTCATGGTCTCCATGTGCACTGAAATTTTTAAAAATACATCTGCAGCACTGGAATTTTACCATGATGAAGATTATGGTAAAAAAGACGGTGGAACAGGCAGTGACGCAAATGTTGTAAGTGCTCAGCTGGCTGTAGCATTTTAAAAAATTAAATAAAAAATTAAATATCTTCCCCTTGTTTCCTGGCTCTGTCCAAAAATGAGGGGAACTACTCAACTTAACGACCCCTAAGAAACAACATGACATTCATCAATTCCGAGACTGGTATCCTGAATAATTCTGATCGTTTTAAAATTAAATTTTTTCTTCAGGATTTCCACATTCCTCTTTTTTAATCCCTGCATCCGGGATATACTTTTTGGATGAACCTTTATTAATAATTCCTCTGATAATTTTTTGTCAGCCTTAACAGCAGAAATCACTCCATCAAGAAAAATATCTGACAAAACCAGGTGTCCAAAGGATGGATGGTAGGGCCCTGCAAGAATTGCTGCTTTTGAATCTAAATCCCTGGTGGCCTGCAACCCCATTCTGATCACCCTGATCCCCTTTTTTTTGAATAAAAGATAAATTTTTTTCACCAGAGAGACAGAATCCCCAATGTCCATTGGTACATATACCCCCTTTTTGTACCATGACGCAAGGACGGAGCCTGAAAAAACCAGAGTTGGATAAATTCTTACAAAATCAGGTGCCAGAGCAACAATTTTTTCTGCTGTTTTAATTGCTGTTTCTTCATCATCATGGGGAAGCCCCACCATCATCTGGGCACCGGTAATATAGTTCCGCTTTTTTAACAGATCAAAGGCTTTTACAGTATCTTTTGCCCTGTGCCCTCTTTTTGATTTTAAAAGGACAGTATCATCCATGGACTGCACGCCTATTTCAATTGTGGAGATTGAAAATTTTTCAATATAATCAAGGATCTGATCATCAATTGTATCAGGCCTGGTGGAAAATCTAATGGAATCGACCTTTTTTGCAATTATGAATTTTGAAGCTTCAATGAGGAGTAATTTAATATAATCCTTTTTTAACCCCAGAAAATTACCCCCATAAAATGCAATCTGGGCATTATTATCTGTATCTTTTCTGTATTTTAAAAAATCAATTATTATTTTGGATACTTTTTCAGAGGAAAGGTGGTGAGATGTTATCCCCGTAATTGCCTTTTGATTACAAAAAACACATTGATGGGGGCATCCCATTTGGGGTAAAAAGACTGGAATAACAAAAGGTCTTTTTGTCAAAATTTAAGACCTTTTTTCTCTATTTCTCCAAGAATTATTTTTGCGGCATTTTGCTCGGCCTTTTTTTTGCTTTTCCCGGTTCCCTGTGTTGTGAACTTCCCAACCTTTAATTCAACAACAAATGTTTTTTCATGGTCAGGCCCGTTTTCACTTATTACCGTATAAAACGGCGTACTGTAATGCGCCGCTTGAACAAGTTCCTGCAGCTGACTTTTGTAATAATGTTCTTCTGATTCTGAAATAACAGAATCAATTTTTTCTGAAAAAAGGGCTTCCATAACTTTAAAAACAACATCATATCCCCCGTCTAAATATACAGCAGCAAAAACAGCTTCAAGTGCATCAGAGAGTATTGAGTCCTTTCCCCTCCCGTTTGTCTGTTCTTCCCCCTTGCCCAGGAGAATATAATCCCCAAGGTTTAAGGAACGGGCAATGCAGGCAAGCTGCCTTTCATTAACAAGGGACGAGCGGATTACTGTAAGATCTCCCTCTTTTAAATCAGGATACCGTTTCATCAGGGCGTGGGAGATAACAAGACTCAAAACAGCGTCCCCTAAAAATTCAAGCCGCTCATTATCCCGCATGGCAGTATTCTGCTCATTGACAAAAGATCTATGGTGAAGCGCTTCATCAAGAAAATCTTTATTTTTAAATAAATACTGAAGTTTTTTTGTAAATTGCAGGTAGAGGTTATGTATCATTGGATATAGAGAAGTTAAAAGGTGAAAAAATTATAACTGCCTGGAATCTAAAGTTGAATCTAAAGAGACAAGGGATGCCGAATTTTTAACGAGATCTGTATATAACGTATAGGGAACGCAAAAGTTGCCCCTTCCCGTTCCCATTTTAACATGCGGAGTCAGATCCCCGTGAAAATCTGTCCCCCCTGTCATTAATAATTTATGGCGTCTTGCAATCTCAATAAAATATCTGGTGTTATCAGGGTTATGGTTTGGATAAAAAACCTCTATACCCCCAAGTCCTTTTTCCACTAAAAGAATAACCAGTTTTTCCAGACTGTGAACATCTTCAGGATATATAATGTAAGGATGCGCCAGAACCGCAACCCCTCCAGCGTCTTTTATTACCTTAATCGCCTGTGCGAAATCGACTCTGTACTTGTCAACATAGGCAGGTTTGCCCTTGCCGATATACTTGTCAAAAGCTTCCTGCAGAGAGTTGACAACACCTTTTAATAACAAGGTCTGTGCTATATGGGGCCTTCCTATCTGTCCCTTTACCCCGGATAAAGAAATCACTTCATCTAAAGATATATCCACCCCTATATTATTAAGCCGTTCAATAATATGGGGATTTCTGTTTTTTCTGGCATCCTGAAGTTTACCAAGAACCTGATTAAGCCCGGGATCATCTATCTGAATTGAATAACCCAGGATATGCATACTTCCTGTGATATTATAAGATAAGGGAGGTGCCGCACTTATTTCCACACCAGTTAAAAATTTTAACGATGGAGGAATCCCATACTCCAAAGCGGCCCGCGAACCATCTATTGCATCATGATCCGTTATTGATATGGCGCCCAGATGAAGCCTTTCTGCCATATCAACGATCTCTTCGGGGGACAAGGTACCATCCGAAACTGTGGAGTGGAGGTGAAGATCAATATACCCCCGCTTATATTCCAAGGGATTTCTCAAAAGCCTCTTCACTTTTTTTACATTCTATACATTGAGTAGTAACAGGCCTGGCTTTAAGTCTGTTTGTGGAAATATCCTCTCCACACTTTTCACAGATACCAAAGGTTTCATCATCAATCCGTGCCAGGGCTTTTTTTATTTTTTTGATAAGCTTATTTTCCCTGTCTCTGATTCGAAGCATAAAATTTCTATCTTCCTCAAGAGAAGCGCGGTCTGTTGGATCAGGAAAATTATCATTTGCCGAGGTCATTCCGGTAACAGTTTTGCTAGCCCTGCTCAAAAGGTCCTCAAGCCGTTTAGCCAGAAGCTCTTTAAAAAATTCAAGGTCTTTATCTTCCATAATAACACCTTCCATAAAAACATTTTTAAAAAATTTCTTAACGCTAAATATAATACCATTACCACAAAGGAGATAAATGTATCACAAAAGGTATTGCTGTGTAAAGAATAAAATAATGTTTTAAAAACCGTAACCATTCAGCATCGCCTATTTAAGATATGCAACAGGTATGACCTGATTAAAACATTTGAAATTGTTTGACCGGATTAGAGAGCGTTAAGAACCGTCTTTTAAAAATTTTTCCAGGGTTTTCATGCTGTTTACGCTGTAGCTTTTGTAAGGATATTCTTTTGAAAGATTTTTCTTTGTTAAACCGGTGAGTACTTTTCCAGGACCCACCTCAACAAAAATATTCGTATTTTCATCCCGTAATTTTAAAATAGAATCAAACCACTTTACAGGGCTGCAAAGCTGCTTTTCCATGATCAGCCTGATTTCATGGGGATCTGCGGAAATATTTCCTGAAACATTAAAAACAATGGGGCTCACAGGTTCATTAAAAGTAAAGCCGGACAAAAATTCTGTAAACTCAGACTCCGCACCTTTTATTAATTCACTGTGCCATGCTCCGCTTACTTTCAACGGTATTGCTTTTCCTCCGCGTTCACCGGCAATTTTTGATACTTTCTCAACAAATTCAGGGGCTCCGGTAATAACAATCTGTTTTTCAGTGTTATGATTTGCCACTGAAACTACCCCCTCCTTTCCGACATCTGCTGTTATTTCAAAAAGCTCTTCAATGGTCAGCCCGATTACAGCACTCATGGCCCCTTTATGCTTAAGAGACTCCCTGTGCATCAGTTCACCCCTTTTTAAAACTATTTTAACAGTATCTTCCACAGAGAGAATTCCCGCAGAGCATAGCGCGCTATATTCACCCAGACTGTGCCCCGCTGACATATCCGCTTTTACCCCTTCTTTTTCAAGAACAGCCAGACAGGCCATATTAACAACTGTCACAGCCGGCTGCAGATAAACAGTCTGTGTTAAATCCTCCATGGGCCCCTTAAAGCATAATCTCGAAAGATTTATTTTGGTAATCTCTTCGGCCATATCAAAAATTTCCCGTGCAACATCATACTCCTTATGGAATTCCTGCCCCATTCCCACGGACTGGGACCCTTGCCCAGGAAAAAGAAAAGCTATTTTTTTCAAGTTACCCCCTTCTCCATATTCATATTCATCAATGGTCGATATTAAAAAGTTTTTTTACTGTATCAAGATAGACAGAATTATTATCATTACATCCGTTTTTCTTTAAAAAGATGATTGGATCATGTAAAATTTTATTTATAAAAGAACCCATCATTTTTTGCACAGCCTGAATATTATTTTCTGAAAGATTTAAAGCCTGAACGGTTTTTTTAAGTTCCCTGTCTGCTATTTCATCAATCCTGCTCCTTAAGGCAACAATCGTGGGAACAACCCCAAGCCCTTCATGCCATTTCCTGAAATTAACAACAGCTTCATCAACTATCCTTTCAGCCTTTACAGATTCATTATTCCTGTCATTTATATTTTCATCAATAACATCTTTAAGGTCATCAATATCGTAAACATATGAATTGGAAAGCCGGTTTATTGCCGGATCAATATCCCTTGGAAGTGCTATATCTATAAAAAATATAGGCCGGTTTTTTCTGATCTTCATAATTTTTTTTATATGAGTACGGGTTATTATTAAATCAGGTGACCCTGTGGAGCTTATAACAATATCAGCCGAGACCATGCTTGTGTGTATCTCTTCATACCTGATTGCCGTTCCATTAAACCTTTTGGCAAGTTCAAGGCCATTTTCAAAAGTTCTGTTTGCAACAACAATTTTTTTTGTTTTGTTGCGAATCAGATGTTCCACTGCAAGCTCTGCCATTTCACCTGCCCCAATAAGTAAGACACTCTTATTTTCCAGACTGCCGAATATTTTTTTCCCCAATTCAACAGCAGCGTAACTTATGGAAACAGCATGATCCCCTATACCGGTTTCGGTTCTCACCCGTTTTGCTACAAAAAAAGCCCGGTGCATAAGGCGGTTTAATATTACTCCCATTGTTTTTTCCCGGGCAGCAAGGTGATAGGCCTGCTTGATCTGCCCTGAAATCTGCGGCTCCCCCAGTATCATGGAATCGAGGCTTGAGGCGACTCTAAACAGGTGACGCACAGCATTATCACCTTCATGAATATAAAGAGACTTTTCAAAATCATTAATTAAAATATCCTTAATTCGGGAAATACATTTTTTTGCAGTATCAACTGCTTCAGACCTGTTTTTCACCGCCATTAAAATTTCCATGCGATTGCAGGTTGATGCCAGGAGCACTTCACCTATATCCCCGCTCAGGCACAGATTATTAACAGCCTTTTTGGCTTCATCACTTGAAAAAGCCATCTGCTCCCGAAGCTCAACAGGGGCTGTATTATGATTTAATCCAATTAATAAAATAGATAACGGGTTCATTTAAAAAATATTCATCACTTATGAGCCGGTTTCAAAATGCCACCTTTTGAAACCGGCTCTTATTTGCAGACTTTTATATGTATAGATGTTCATATAAATAATTTTAGCAATAACTAAGCTATAATAAAATTTAAAAACCTCTGGAACTCGCTACGCTCAAACAGCCAGAGCTTTTTAAATTTCACCATAGCTCAGTTCCAACATCTGGCCGTATGAAATTTATTATCTGAATATCTATAGGCTTTTATGCCGGTCCTACCACCTGGTAAAATCTCCATGGTGTCCAGGTAATAATAAATTAACCCCTAAAAAAGTAAACATCATTACAAAAAAACCTATTATCGCCATCACAGCCGTTTTTTTACCGCGCCACCCTGCAAGAAGACGTTCGTGCAGTAATACTGCATAAATAAGCCATGTAATTACCGACCATACTTCTTTTGGGTCCCAGCTCCAATACCTGCCCCATGCCAGTTTTGCGTAGATAATTCCTGCGGCAAGGCCAATGCTGGTAAAGGTAAAGCCTGAGACTATGGATGCATACCCTGCGCTGTCGAGCATCTCTAAAGAGGGGAGCCTTTTTAAAAAAAATCTATGTTTTTTTGTCTTTATAGCACGCTCCTGGAGAAGATACAAAATACCGACTCCACAGGCCAGGGCAAATGCAGATTCACCAATAAAAATTGTAATTATATGCAATATAAGCCAGAAATTTTTAAAAAGAGTATCAACCGTCACGATTTCGGAGGGAAAACAGCTCCCAACAGCAGTTATAACAGTAACAAGGGGAGCTGCATATATTCCAAGAATTTTAAGATTATATTTTTTTTGAAACAGAAGAAAAACACCGGCAATGGTCCACCCTGTAAAAATAAGTGTCTGACCAAGATTTAAAACCGGAATAACCCCCAGGGTTTTAAAGTCGGAAAAAATACTAAAACAGTGGAACAAAAAACCGGCAGCAAAAAGATAATAGCCTGTTTTTTGTAAATTATCTTTTTGAAGAAAAAAATAAAAAAAATATCCTGTCATACTTAAAGTATAAAACAGAATTGCAGCCAGGATTATAAAATCCATTCCCCATTCCTAAGATTTTTGAAGAAACCCCTCTTACCCCAAAAAATCACCTTAATTTATCCAATTTATATTCACTTCCAAAAAGCTCTTCAAGCAAAAGGTCAATATCATCTCTTTCTTTTTCCCTGATCATTTCAACCAGCCCTTTATCAAGGGCTGTGCTGAAAAGTTTTTTATGCGTTTTGGGATCATGACTTTTTTTTAATAATTTTCTGCGAATACTTCCCAGAAGCTGCAAAAGGACAACATACTCTTCTCCAAATTTATTTTCAAGTTCCTTTCTCAATTTTTTTGCCAAAGCCGGGCTCTCTCCTGAAGTTGAGATTGCAATGATCAGATCACCCCTGTCCACAACAGCGGGGAGAATAAAACTGGAATCTTTTGGGCTGTCAGCAACATTGCACAGCAAATTCTGCTCTTTTGCCATGGCAGCAATTTTGCAGTTAAGAAGATTATTATCCGTGGCTGCGACCACCAGAAAAATTCCATTCAAATCTCTATCGGCAAACCGGCGCTTTTTTAATATAATGGCACTCTCCTGCCATAAATCGTTTAAAGTCTTTGTTACGTCAGGGCTTACAACAGTAACACAGGCACCGCATTTGAGAAGGGTTTTCACCTTTCGGGCGGCCACTTCCCCCCCCCCTGTAACCAGACATTCTTTTTGCCGTATATCAAGATTTACAGGATAATATTTCATAAACCACAC
>CAZNFB010000099.1:0-9395 GCA_964572105.1 uncultured Desulfobacteraceae bacterium | reverse complement strand
TAGATGGGCCAAAAGACAAGCTATTTCGTTCAACTTATAAAATTTTCGTTTCTTACAGGATTAGGTTTTTTATTTTGAAAAATATACCATTAAATGAACGAATAATATTTGCTCTCGATTTTTCAGATCCCCTTCAGGCAAAAAAATGGGTCGAAAAAGTAGATAATCACATTAAATTTTTTAAAGTAGGTTTACAGCTTTTTCTTGCTGGATGGTGGCCGGTAATCCACCATATAGTCGATCGTGGGAATAAGGTCATGGTTGATCTTAAGTTTTTTGATATCCCGGAAACTGTACGACTTGCCGTGGAACAATTAAAGGAAAAAGGAGTAACCTTTGCAACTATCCATGGGAATGATCCCATAATAAAAGCTGCGGTTGCCGAAAAGGGTGACCTTAAGTTACTTGCTGTTACTGTTTTAACATCTTTTGATGAATCCGACATGGTGGAAATGGGATTTACAGGATCAGTACAGGATCTGGTGCTGATACGTTCCCGTAAAGCATTTAAGCTTGGATGTGATGGTGTTGTAGCTTCTCCCCTGGAGGCTTTGCCCCTGCGAAATGAGCTTGACTCTAAATTTCTTATAGTTACACCTGGGATTCGTCCTGGATTAAACAGGGATATGGAAACAGATGATCAAAAACGCATAGCCACAGCAGAAAAAGCTATTATCAATGGGGCTGATCATGTTGTTATCGGTAGACCTATCAGCACTTCTTCTGATCCCATATTAACAATTAAAACCATTCAAAAAGAGATTGAAGCAGGGCTTGCTAATTCCCCACGTTAAAATCAAAACTCATTAATTTCAGGGGGCTTAGCCCTAATTTCAGCAATAGACTGACATTTATGTTCAAAGTTAGAGCAACCCCATTAAAGGCAATATTTTATGGATGAAAATATAAGACATCTTTCTTTAAATGACACATTTTCTTTTTCATGTTCAAAAGATCTGGCATGTTTTAATAGCTGCTGTATGGCTCTTAACCAGTACCTGACCCCATATGATATTTTATGTATAAAAAATCATCTCCAGGTTTCATCTGACATATTTTTAAAAAAATATACCACAGAACATTTCGGGCCCGAATCAGGACTTCCCGTTGTTACTTTCAAGGTTGATATGAATAATCAGCTTAAATGTCCTTTTTTAACTTCTTCTGGTTGCGGAATTTATGAAGCCCGGCCCACATCATGCAGAATGTATCCCCTGGCAAGGGGGGTTTCAAGATCACGGGATACCGGTGACGTTACCGTGCATTATGCACTTTTTAATGAATCCCATTGTACCGGAGGTGAGCAGGAAAAAATATGGACGATTAAGGAATGGTTAATTGATCAGGAGCTTGAAGTTTATAATCAAATAAATGATATGCTTTTAGAAATAATAAGTTTGAAAAATCGTTTACTCCCTGGGATGCTCGATATAAAGTCAAAAATGGCATTTTCCCTTGCATGTTATAATCTTGATAATTTCAGAAAACAGATATTTGAGCAGGATCTATTGAAAAATTTTAATCTTGACCCTGACACCCTGGAAATTATCAGGGATGATGATACTGAATTATTAAAGTTTGGTTTCAAATGGCTTAAACAAATATTATTTAATCAAAAAAATGAATTTGAAAAATAAAACAGCGCTGGTATTAGGAGCCATTAAAGGAATAGGGAAGGGGATAGGGCTGGCCCTTGCAAATGAAGGCGTAAATGTTGTTTTAAACTATTTTGACTGGGAAGAAGAACTAAAAAGCCTTAAAGAAGATTTTGCAAAAACCGGCCAGGACCATCTTATTGTTAAAACAGACCTCCTCCAAACAGATAAAATCAGCGATTTAATAAAAAAAACTACTGATCGTTTCGGTGGTATAGATATCCTCATCAACAATATAGAACGTGGTGGCTGGCCCATTGTGCATGGTGAATATACCCAGGAGCAATGGGATCTTGAAATGGCAACAACCCTCCGGGCAAAAAGATGGATTTTTGAAGCTGCACTCCCCCATCTTCTCCTGTCAGACAACGGCATTGTAATAAATTTTTCGTCCATAGCAGGAATTGTTGGAAGATCAGGGCCTGCCAGCCATATTTTTAATGAATGTTATAGTGCTGCAAACCGCGGAGTATCTCTTTTTACGGAAACATGGGCCCGCATGGGAGCTCCCCGTGTTCGTGTAAACGAAATTATGCTCGGTTTTTTCGAAACCCGCCACGCAGACAAGACCAGGGGCTGGAACCTTTTAGATGATGACCGAAAAAAAGCTATTATGGACCATACCCTGCTAAATCGAAAAGGAATGATTGAAGATGTTGTTAAAGCAGCTCTTTTTATAATAAAGGATGCTCCGTTTATGACAGGGAGTATTATCCGTCTGGATGGCGGATACGTTTTAGGTGGTGAAAAAATAGATACAATTCCAAAAGGAGTGCTATGATTTTTTACCGATTAACAAGGAGAAATACATGTTGGATTTACGTATTAATGGATTAAAGGTAGTTGTGGTATTTTTTATATTAATGGCCTTTTCTGTTTCAGGATATGCTGACGATATTGAAGATTCCATTAAAGAAGCGTTGCAGTATTATGTGGATGGTGACTATAAAGATGCAGTGGAAAACCTTAATTACGCGTCACAATTAATTCAACAAAAAAAAGGGAAAGGGCTGGAATCTTTTCTTCCGGAACCTTTAAAGGGATGGACAGGACAAAAGAGCACATCCCAGGCAGCAGGTGCTGCCATGTTTGGCGGTGGCGTAACTGCTCAACGCGAATACAGTAAAGGCTCCAGCTCCATTACTGTCCAAATCATTACTGATTCGCCACTTATGCAAGGGATGATGATGATGTTTGCCAATCCCATGTTTGCCACGTCCGACGGAGGAAAACTTGAAAGAATCGGGCGTCAGAAAGCCATTGTCAAATTTAACACTGACAATAAACAGGGGGAAATTAAAATAGTCGTTGCAAATCGTTTTCTTGTGCTTATTGAAGGAGATGACGTAACAAAGGAAGCTTTAAAAGGATATGCAAAGGCGATTAACTATAAAAAACTAAAAGCTATGGAATAGGAATGATCTTAGACTAACCCCTTGGCAACAAGTATAAATAAACGGGACATACTGTTATCTTCTGATTTATCCTGAAATCTCCCCATTTTTATGACATTCTGTCTTGTCATATGTGGATGGGGAAAAGGCTATAGCAAGAGGATGGCACAAATTTACAAAGGTAATAGGAACCTATTCAGCGTGGCCGCTGCTGTACATCTTCGCTGAATAGTTATGATAATAGTAGATTCATACCCATTGGTTTTTTTAGCAAATGATGACTTATGAAATAAAAGTAACTTTTCAGCTGATATGTATTCCTTAGGTTGTATGGAATCATCACAGCTGAAAAATTACAAGGGGATTATATTGAAAGCTGGCTAATATTTTGCTTTGTCAGTTCTACCATTTCATTTTCATTGAGCTCTTCAAAGAGTTTAAGGGCTTTGTTCAGCCATGGTAATGCTTTTTCAGTATCTTTGTCCACTGCATATATATACCCTATATTTGAAGATTGCACTGCAACACCCATTTGATCTCCAATTTCTTCAAAAAGAGCTATTGATTTAAAGTATGATTCAAGGGCGTTTTTACTCTCCAGCCTGTCTCTGTAAACAGATCCGATATTTTGTAATTGCAGAGCTTTTCCTTTTTTATCTTCCATCTGGTCAAATAAATCTGCAGATATTTTAAAAGAATTCAAAGCGTTATCATATTTTTTCAGGCTTACATTCAGCAGGCCGATATTGTTATGAATCATAGACTCACCTTCTTTGTTCCCCAGATCTTTTAATAGCTGAGCCGCTTGGGAATATGTTTTAAGAGCTTTTTTCGGTTTTTTTGTATTGGAATAGCAAAAAGCAATGGCGTTTAGCAGTGATGTTTCAGTGGCTTTATCCTTCATCTCTCTAGATAAAAAAAGAGCTTGTTCAAAGGGTTGCAGCGCTGTATCAAAATTTCCTTTCTCCATGGCCTGACTCCCTTGTGCCAGCAAAGACTCCAGTTTCTGGTTGTCATTATTCATTTTTTTCCCTTTTTTTTAAATAACGTGGTAGTTATTGATTTTTAGAAAGTTATTTTTTTGGTGATTTTAATTTTGGTCGATGGTCAACGATTTAACGTAAGCTGGTAATACTCGTAGGTATTTTTCATGCCGATTGTAAAGGGGGTATATGTAAAATCGAGAACCCTGCTGATTTTATCACCGGAATAAAGAAGGTGATGATCAAGGGGGAAGGGGAGGGGAATCCCTTTTTTATCTATCATTGCCGCATTCATCCTTTTTGTGGTTATTGTTTTTCCTGTGATTTTTCTGAAGACTTCTATGAGCCTTTTGTATGAAATCATCTCTTTGGCTGCAATATTAAATGTCTCGTTATATACTTTATCATTGGAAATCGATTTTTTTATGATATTTGCCACATCCACAACATAGACAAAGCTGAACAATGGGAGTTCATTGTCAGGCAGAATCAGGGTTTTATCATTTTGTATAAGGTCGAAAAAATATGATTCCCTTGGCGCATAATTATACTCACCATAAATAATGGCAGGCCTTAATACTGTGTATGGAATCTGTTTTGCTTTACATTTTTCTTTAAGTTTGCACTCAGCCAGCCATTTATTATAACCGTAATCTGAGTATTGACCAAGTTGAGGATTGGGGCCTGACAGTGTTAAAGCATTCTCTTCCACAGGAAGATCAACTGTATCTTCATAGATTGTTGTGGTGCTGATATATATATAATGATTAACTTGACCAGGAATAGCATCAATCATTGTTTCTATATCCTCCGGCGTATACGCGCAGAAATCTATCACCGCATCCCAGTTATTAGGGGGAATTACTTCCTTTATTCTTGTTTTGTCACTTCTGTCACCAACAAGCTCAGTAACGGAATCCTTGTTTAGCGGACGATTACCCCGGTTATAGATAAAAATATTAAGCTCTTTTTCTTTTACGAGTTCCTCTACAAGGATTTTACCGGCAAAATAACTTCCCCCGATTATTAAAATATTTTTCATTGTTTTTTTACGCCTCGTATGCATGGTTTAAAGTTTAAACAGATTATATATGGAGCTTCGGTTTATGGATAATTTGTAATAATCGGTTTTGTAACAGGCTTCCAGGTTTTTCCCGGCTGAACACACATTAC
Source organism: uncultured Desulfobacteraceae bacterium (assembly GCA_964572105.1). Classification (GTDB taxonomy): domain Bacteria; phylum Desulfobacterota; class Desulfobacteria; order Desulfobacterales; family BuS5; genus DAOWMW01. The sequence continues at coordinate 4,190 of CAZNFB010000099.1, read as the reverse complement.
AGCACCCGGCACAGGAATACCTTCCTCATCTGTCAACGCTGCTAAATTAGCAGCAATGATACCCCCTGCAGAATATCCAATACAGGAAAAACCATAATGTTTCCACGTTTTACAATATGATCTATCCATGCTCCATGAGATTCCGGGCTTGTTGACATCCAGCCGTGATTAAAAACTATAAGGGGTGCTCTATACGGCTTTGGATTGGCAGGTTCAAAAAGCCAGTATTCATAATCTCCTTTGCCGTAATGGAACATATTTACAGTTCTATGCTTAGGTTTAAAACATGCAAGATCAGTATGGGATTCTGATTGCTCGGGTTGTGCCGGACTTGCTTTGGCATATGCAGCAAAAACTAATAAAAATATTAATAAAGCAGCAATCTTTAAAATTTTGAACTGCATGGTACCCTCAAGTGTAAGTCTATAAAGAAATATTACAAAATCATCCCAGCCAGACATCCCTTTGTCTCAGGTTTTGATCTTTTATTTTATCATGGATAATGGGGCCGTGGTCCAGGAGAAAGTCGCTGGAAGAATCGCTTAGTCCTTCCTTTTTAAATTCTTTTATTACTTCTGCGCATATATGTTCAATAATCTCATTTTTTTTGTTATGATCCGGAGCTTCGATTAAATCGTTTATTCTTGTATATAAAAATTCGCCAAGTATGGGAAGGGATTTAAGGGCATTGTGCATCCATTTATAAAAAGGGGTATAGCGCCTGTTTAAAAAAAAAACCATCGATATAATATCGGAGCAGAATTTTATTTCAGAGTAAAAAAGGGGAAAGAGTTCTTTTCTGGCCGCAGACCGCATAAAATTATACTGCCCTGACTGGGCGCATGACATGCATCTTGCCGCTATTTTGACCAGTCTTATGTCATCGGGATAAAAGTTTAAGAGTTGATCCCTTATTTTGGTAAATTCGCCCAAAGGATCTGTGAAGACTTTACCGTTGGTACATTTTGAAAGAAAATCTTCCGGCAGGTAAAGCCATTCTTCCAGGGACTCTGGAGGTTTAAGCCTCCCAATGAATTTGCTGTAAAATGACCCGATTTCAAAAACACCGACTCTGCCGCTTCCCCATTCACTCATCAGCCGTTTATTCCCTCTGTAGGTTTGAGGCAACTTTTCGTATTCGCTTTGAAGCTTTTTGCCGATAGCCTTGTAATCTTCCTCGGTCAGCCATAAACAGAAACCCGGCCCCCAGTCGTGATCCCTGGAAATTTTGTCATCAAAACCGAAACATTCCGAACCTTCGCCAACAAGACCTGTTGCAATTCTGTCTTTATAGTCCGGGAATTTTTCTTCTATCATATCAACCCCATGGGCATCATAGTATTTTTCAGCTAATTGCAGACCTTTCATATGATCTCCTTATTTTTGAAATTTTATTTCATCGAAGTTTAAAAAAATGAAATCTGCCAAAGTTTAAAACGATAGCATACATGCAGATAACTTCTCAATAAATTAATCGATTATACTTTGATAAATTTTTTAAAACTGTATACTTGCTATTAATATAAATAGTATCTATTCCTTGATTTTATATATAAAATTGTGTATTTATTTAGCAGCTAATTTTGTTTGTAAATGAAGTGCTACATTAAAAAAATCCGATTTTTGTTCATTCCTCTTTAGCAAGAGGCGAATTATTTTTTTGACTATATCGAGGATAACATCTTAACGATGGAAAAACAAAAAATAGAAAAACATGACAGGGAGCTGCTCGGAAAGGTCAGAAAAATAATAGAAAAAAAAACGGTGTTAAAAAAAACCGGACTTCCTAAGGCAATTGTTTTTGCATCAGTATTTATTTTTTTAATAATTGTATCATTTTTTTCTATTATTAAAGAAACCAATCAAAAACAGTCCGCAGCAACTGATGAACAAACCATATATCAGAATGAATCTGAAAAACAGAATATGAACCTGGCGCAATCGGTTAAAGAATTGGAACGTTCAACCAGAAATATTGATTCGGAGATAAAGGCAGATATTGTTGAAACTTTGCCCTTGAGGGAACCTGATAATATTTCTCAAGATTCTTCAGGCGCAAAAAACGTATTATCTAATTCTTTTCGGAGAGATGGTTTTAAAGAGGCAAAGGCCTCTGCTGAAACAGAATCATCATTATTCCGGATATCTGGGATTTCTGTTTGCAGCGGCATAGAAAATAAAAATCCAAAAGGCAAAAAAAAAATATTTTATCTTAAAAAGGATAAATATATTTTTATCTGGATGGAGGTCTGGCCTGAACTTTTTCCGACGACTCTTAGCCACATATATTACCTTAACGGAGCAAAATATGTTACAGTACCCCTTGGAATAAAGTATATGAGAATGAGAACCTGGAGCAGGATAACCCTTAACAATTATGCTAAAGCAGGTTTGTGGCGAGTGGATGTTGTGACACAGGATAACAGAATATTAAAGAGTGTTGATTTTGAGGTAAAAAATAATCAGGAATAATCAGATCAGACTTGATGCTATACATATCGCCTGAATAGTTACAAATTTATAAGGATACTATAATGGAGCATGGGAACCGAACAGATACTATAACTGTAAATGTAAATGTTGATATAACAACCCTTTCACTTGAGACCATTGTTGAAAATGTAAAAAGGATTGCCGGGCGTAATGAAAAAGGGGTATATAAGGTGGATACTGCTGATAAGGTAAGTGAAATGATCTCCAGGTTTTTACTGGGAAACGATTTTGAAGGGTATGTGAAAAATATTGATAATTATTGAATATGTGGCGTATATACAGATTCTGGAAAGGATAAATTGAATTTAAATTCGTAAAACCCTAGGAGGCTGTCCGAAAATGCCCTTTTTCCCAAACTCTGCGTTATGCTTAAAAAATTATCCTCGAAATATCAACTATATGTCTGCGGTAATTTTTTGAGCAAGCCTTGATTTTGAAAAAAATTGCTATTCTCGGACAGCCTCCTAATCTGTATTTATATAAATTTTTACAGGATGTGTAATGCAAATCATAATGAAGCCCATAGGTTTTGTTCATACAAAGGAAGGGGACGTTCCCAGGCATTGGAGCCTTTCAGACTTGGAAGGCTCCCTTGAAGTAGATAAAATATATATGGAAGGCCTGAAAGATATAAAAAAAGGTCAAAAAATTATTTTGCTGTTTAATTTTGATAGAAGCGCTGAATTCTCCTCCTCTTTTTTAACTCAACGTCCCCCCACCGGTAAGGAGAAACGAGGGGTTTTCAGTATCTGTTCCCCAAGGCGGCCTAATCCCATTGGTATGTCTGTTTTAGATGTCCTCGATATTTGTGAAAATATTATTAAAGTAAAAGGGGTGGATATGCTGGACAGAACACCTATTCTTGATATTAAACCTTTTGTTAAAGATAAAAACAGTTGTCCGAGCTTTAGGCAGGGTAATGATTGAGGCTGCTGTTAATTCCTTACTCCTGAAAAGCTGTTTTTGATGTGTTCAGTCTTTTGACCTTTATTAGTCAACTTTTCTTTTTTGTTACAGCCATGGGGAAATAAGATTGATACCCTTTCCAGGCCTGATGATCCATCTCATAAAGTTATGTCCGTTGAAACCTGAACCTTTTGACTGTTAAATCCTTAAAAAAATCACGCCAACTCGAAGCCGATTCCTTATCTCCGGATTGTAATCCCATCACCAGTTTTTTCCTGTCTTTTTAATACCAATGGCAACGAGAACCGGAACGCTCTCAATACTTTTTCCGATACCCATATCAAAGCCCTGTCCGTAGGGGCGGATTCCATATCCGCCCAAGATACAGGGGCAGAAATAAATTCTGCCCCTACCCCAGCCAAACTCATTGTATTTACAGATATCAAGTTGATCATCTACAAAATTTGTAGCTAAATTTTCATTATAATTTTCTTGTTTTTATGACAGAAGTTCAGGAGTAAGGTACTAACGCGCTTATTTTTTTCCATTCGCTTTGGAGAATGTAACGAATATTAGCGGGTATTTTATTCGACTGAATATTTTTGTCGTAAAAAAATTGAATTCTGATAATATATCTGAAAACAAGGATGCGTATTTTGAAAATTTTTGAAATTGACTTTTAATACCCTATATGTTGGAGGAAGAAAAAATGAAAATATCACTTGATGAATTAAAGGATTTAACAACAAAGGCTTTAAAAAGTTATGGGTATAATAATGAAGAGATATCGG
>CAZNFB010000098.1:1665-9420 GCA_964572105.1 uncultured Desulfobacteraceae bacterium | reverse complement strand
TCTTTAATTTTCTGTGCCAGTGTTTTTTTCTTTTTTTGTTTTGCCATTGTTTTCCTTTTTTTGATTTCTATTATTTGTTTAATTTTTAATTCGTTTTTCTTTTTCCCTTGCAAGAAGATTATTTTTTTGAATAACTCGAATCTAAGATATAATCATTTTTTATTAATAATTCCAATTAGTTATAAACTTACGTGGACACCTTCCCGTTGTATCTATAATTATATCAATATGTTATCCTTTTTGTCCAAGACCATAGTAATTTTTAAAATCCTTTATATATCATTCTTTCTTACCTTCTCACTATTCCCTTTATACATTCTGTATATATACCCCTCTACTGATAAAGAATGGGTTTTACTATGGTTGTTAGGGTAGTGCAATAAAAACAAGCATTTAAAAATTTTTTGCATAGGCAATTGCATGGGTATTTGTCATAGATAAGCCTATAATAAACTTTTTGTGCTAAAAAAACAACAAAACCATTTTTATTCATTTTGAAAAACAATTTTTTTAATCCTTTACTATGGTTGCTTGACTATTTCAATAAAAACAGATGGTTATAAAATATTTACTTGGACATTTGCTTGCCCGTTGCTGTTCCTGCTTGGACATTCTAAAATATTCATTTTTTTAAATTTCGTCAATATCAATCTCAATTTTTTGTTTTTTTCTTTCATCCCATGGAATTTCCATCCCTATTTGCCTGGAAAATTGATATTTACAATCTTGCTTGCCAGGAAAAATGTAAAATCTATGCCGTAAATTGTCTAAACCGTACTTTCTTTCGATAGAAATATCACAATATTTAGACAGATTTCTACCAAAAACAGATGCTGTTATAATATATTTTATGTTTAATTTTCTGCAAAAATCAGTATATTTATCGTATAAAACAGCCGTTTGAACTCCAATTTCATCGTTAAAATCAAAATTTGATAACAACATTTCAAACCAAAACTTCTCAAATGATGAAAAGTTTTGCATTAATTGTTCAAAAAGTCCTTTTGTTTTTGGAGCTTCACGGAGGTTATATTTTGAAATATTTATATTCAAAAGATCATAAAGCATGGCTTCAATTCCACCATTTTCATACATTTGCTTAGAGATTCTTTCAAAATATTTGTGATCCTGAATATGCTTATTTAAGACATCTAATACAAAAAAACGTCTCTCTTTATTCCCGACTGGCACAACCCACGAACTGTTCGAAGCAACAATACAATTAACGTGATTTGATACCATCACACTGTCTTTTCCTTTGAACTCAACCATGTGCCTATCTGAAGTAATTAATCCTTTTAAAACGCCTTCTGATGACTTATCACCTGCGAACCAAGCTTCATCAAGGAACAACAAAATACAATCTTTTAAATGTGCATTAAATTTGCCGACCGCTTGTTTTGAGTTTGTAACTTGCAAAAAATGATGTCCGAATATTTTACCAAAAACTTCAACAAAAACACCCTTTCCTGTTCCACGCTCTCCTCTCAAAACAACTGCCGTGCCAGGCTTTTTACCGCCTGGATGCTGCACAATTCTTGCAAGCCATGCGATCAGCCAATCAAAGTTTTCCATGTTTTTTGAGCAAATATTATCAAATATATGCTGACGGAATAAAGACCAATCCCCTTTGACAGGCTCATAATTTAATCCTTTATATAAGTTATAAAAATTATCGTTTTCAACCCCAGGCTTAAAAACAATGCCTTTATATTCACGCCTGGTGGGAGAATCAAGCCATGCCTTTGCAAGGTTTATTTGCTCCGGTTGTCCTTTTTGTCCTGCCAAAGGGTTTGATATTTTTCTATTAGAATATAAAAGTCTTAAATCGTAATCAGATAAAAATTGAATATCCGGTTTACCTTCGATGTCCAAGGTTTCATCTAAAATTCTGACCTTGCTTCCTATCCTTATAATCGCATGAGTCTTGTTAAGTTCCTCAATTTGGGCTTCACTTTCTTCGTCTGTTCCAGAATCATTAATCTCAACAAATTTTGCATTTTTAACCATTTCAGTAATAATTTTATGCTTATCGGCTTTCAATAAATCGTTAACATCATATTTGTTCGGAGTCCCCTTTTCCCATATAACTTCGTTGGTCTGAGCACCTAAAACAACAGCAACTTTTTGAGTGATCTTGCGACCATCTTTGTCGTTATCAAAAAAACAAATAATTTGAGCGCCTTTGTCTCTGTATTCTCTCAATACCTTAACTTTTTCAGCACTTGTAGCACTGCCTAACGCAAGAATACAAGCTTCAGGGCAGCATTCAACGCAAGACAAAGCATTTATAACAGCCTCACACAAGATAATTATTTTTGCCTGATCAATATCAACTCCGGCTTGAAAAAAACAATTTTCCTTTGCTTTTGAGCCGGCTACAAAAACTTTATTTTTTTCATTATCTTCTGAGTAAGAGGCTCCGCTGACTGATAAACATTGAACTGCCAACACTTTTTTTTTATTTTTCAACTCAGAATAAGGGAATGCCACGGATGAAAGCTCGTCAAACCCCTTTAACTGATGTTTTATAAACCGGAGCTTGTTGTCTTTAAACGCCTGGAGGATAGTTTTCTTGCTGATATTACGTCTTTTATGAAGCAACCTATGCACAGGGTCAAGATTTGTATTACCGCCGCTTAAAATATCATTCCAGCGTTTCTGCGGCGTATAAAGATTCTTTTTGGAAGGCTGCTTTTCATTGTCTTGTGAGGGTATGTGTGTGGGTGTGGGCGTGGGGAAAAGCGCAGGAGTAGAATCGTCAGATATATTATATTTTTTATAGAGCGCTGCTACGGTTGTGTTATAAACAAGACAATGTAAATCTACAACATCACCTCCTTTGGGTAAACAATTTCTACACCAGAATTTCTTTTCATCTATTTTATACACAAAGCGGTCTGATCCTCCACAATTTGGACAAGATCCACACATACTGGCATCTGTTTCTTGCTGAAGATTAGGAGCTATTTCAGGGATTGAAGGAATGACCGCTTTAAGTTTATCGATATTGTTCATTAAGCTCCTCCTTAATTATTTTTTCAAAGCTTCCGGCTTAACCATTTCGACAATACTATCACGAACCATGTCCTCATAAAAAACATTATAACTCACTGTTTTCGCAGCCCAATAGCAACCATAAATAAAAAAGGCTACAACGACTACTCCCCCAATAATTATCCCCGTGAACATTGTATTTTGTAAGCTTTTTTTCATTTTATACTTCCTCCATTTTTTTAATATAATCATCAAAATATCGTTTCAAAATTAAGTATGTAAATCGTTCCCCTGACTCACGATTCCAGGCTGGCCACACATGCACATTATACCTTTGGCTCCAGGCTATGACTGTGCGAAAAACCGCCTTCGCTGGCATCTTAGACCTTGCAGGAGAATTGACAAACCAATTTTTATAATCGGATTCGACAACCAGCGCTGCGTATTTAAACTTAGATAGTCTAACCATTTCACGCTCAAATCTTTGCCTGCCATTGCCTACGCTCCCGAATAAATCTGGCAAACTTTTACGTTCAACACAAACTTTATCCTCTAAATCTAAAACCGAATAATCTCCAGTTTTCAGACCTCGCACGATAGTTACTGGAGGCTTGGGCTTAATATTTTGAAAAAGATATGGTTTTTTTTCTTTTGAATCAATTATTATAATAAAATCATTCATTTATTTTATCCATATTTTGTTATTGATTATGTAACCATATATTTTTTTGATTTACTCATTCTGCGATCTGTTTTTTTTATAAAAGTTAACATTATATTATTATCCTAAAAATACAAATAGCCCAAGACAAGGGTATGCAGCCCCAACCATATTGAGAATATGGCCTGTCTTGAGCTATTTGTATTTTTAAAATTTATGATTGTGAATCCTGCATGATTCATTAGATTTAATTGCCTTTTATATTTTTATATTAAACCCTATCTTAATTGTCAATATTAAAGATTATCTAATAGTTTCTTTTTAATTTTTGTAGCAAGGAAAGTTCGGCGTTGATACACTTTTGTATTGTTTATAGCTTGTTTAATGGCTGATTTTTGTCCCACTGAAATCAATATTTCTATAGCTCTTGAAGCCGTTGTGTAAAGCATCGCTCTATTATAATAAAAAGAAAAAGATGAATGTATAGGAAATATAACTACCTTAAAGCCTGACCCTTGACTTCTATGAGTTGTTAAGCAATACGCAAGCTTTAATTTATGATAATATTTACTAATTATTATTTTTCTATCAGGGTTTTGGAACTCTACGATCATACTTTTTTTATCTCCGCACAGGTCAATGACCTTACCAGTATCACCGTTTAACAATATTTCTTTTTCATTCCGGCTGTCTGCAGATATAGCATCATAAATATTTTGTGTATTTATTACCTTGCTACCTAACCGGAACACACTATTTTCAATACAATTCTTTTCAGATTGAGAATTAACAATTTCTTGAATTGAGTTGTTAAAATCATCGCAGGAAAGAACCGTTTTTGAGTTAACGGGTGAAAGTACCTGAACATCTTTTTCTACGTTATAACCCCTCCTTGGCATGTTCTCTGTTGCAAGCTTGACGATTGTGTCATGCACCGCTTGTAGTGAAGAACATTCGATATGAGCATGATTTTGACCAGATTTGAGGTCTAATGTTTTTTGCAAGGAGATTTTTTCATTTTTTCTTATAGCCGTACAAAAATTAACAATAGCTCCCGAATGTCTATGAACTTTTGTCAATTTAGTAACGGGAATCATTTTGCAGGATATCAGATCAGATAATACATTCCCTGGCTGGACTGAAGGAAGCTGGGCAGAATCACCCACCAATAAAACTTTTGTTTTAGTAGAATCAATCGCTTGCAGCAGACTTGACATAAGACTATTATCAATCATGCTGCACTCGTCAACGATAATGAAAGTCTCATTTAAAGGATTTGATTTATCATGCTGAAAAAAGAACTGAACTTTCCCATCAATTTTTTCCACCATTGGTTTTAATGTTCTGTGGATTGTCGATGCTGGATGTCCGCAAGCTTCGCTTAAAACCTTTGCAGCCTTGCCTGTCGGACTCATTAACGCTATTGAATAAGTTTGATTTTTTGCCCATTCTACTATTTCTTTTGTAATTGTTGTTTTCCCAGACCCGGGGTTGCCTATCAATAATGATAATTTATTATTCTTAACCATTTCCAATGCTTTTTTTTGTTCGTCTGTCAATTCAATCATAATAAAAATCCTCCCACACACTGACAAATTATATCTTCATCCTGTGCATATTTTTCAAGTGTAACAAACCCCTCATGTTCAACCAGCATTTTATCCTTAATAAAATTATCTAATATATTTTTAATAGCATCCACCGTTATTTCACTTATAACCATATCTTTTAAATTGTCTGAAATCGTAATGGGTGATAGCCAGACATCCCCAGACTCTTGCATGGTTTGCTGGATAACGTACAAAATACCTGCCTGAACACGCTGTTTATCGTCTGCCTTAACTCCACAAGCCATTGCGACCTTATCTGCTGATACGAACCCCATTCGGCTTATACCGATTAACTGATAAGGATTGCTTTTAATGACTTCAAGTGCTGACAAGCCATAAATTTTTAATACATCCTGTGCCAGGCGTTTAGATAGCCCTTTAACTTTTGCAAACAACCCTTCCAGATTTATTAGCACATCCCGCCGTTTATCGTCCTCCTGTAGTTGGTTACTAATTTCAAGCGCTAAATTGTATGAAATTCTTTGGTTCTCATTACTCACACGTTCAGGAGCGCCTTTCAGGATGATAATTGTGTTTTCCCCATACTTTTCAATTAGTTTATCCGCTAAAACCGGCCCAACACCCTTAACATATTTTTCAAGATAGACAGATATTGATTCATAATCGCAAGGAGCTTGCACACAATAACTGTCTATCTTGAATTGCTCGCCGTACTTAGGATGATCCTGCCATTCTCCTGTCAGGTTGTAAGTAATTCCGGCAGCCGGTTTGAACAGATCGCCTGTGGCAATAAATTCCATGCCTATCTTTTCAGGGGTAAAAGAGGCAATTGTAAAATCATTTTCCAAACTTCTCCAAATAACTTTTTTTAATTTTCCTATAACATCAGGCACTCAATTTCCTCCTTATAATCACTGACCTTAATCACACGCCCAAACTTTTCCTGAACATGAATAAGTGTTTTTCGATATCCTTTAAACTCAGGATAATATTCTTCATCTGTTAATATTTTTTCATACAGCCCTAATTGCAGACCGTATTTAACCACATCACAATTTTTTAAATGTTCAAGCGGTTCTTGCAATGTCCCGAATGCTCCGCTTTCATCAGTAATCTTGCTGTTTGATTTCCAGTCGATTATGATTCCCTCTTCTGTCTCATCGTCAAACATGAGCAAATCAATCTGGCCAGCAACTCCCAGAGAAGGAGAAAAAACAAATTTTTCTGATTCTACAAGATGAAAACGGGTCATTAGTTTTGGAAATAATTTATTGACTTGCTGGCACATCAAAAAAACTCGATATGTTACCGGAAAAAAATCAGCAGCTCTTTTAACTGGCCACTGTTCCAGATAATTATGGATTAAAGTCCCCTCCTTTGACGACAAAGCTGCTTTTTCTTTCCATTTCTGGATGATTTGTTCAGTATTCATACCTGTATAAGCAGGTTTTTGTTTATCAACCATCCTTTGAGCCATTTTTTGTGCCTCAAAGGGAGGGGTATATTGGTTAATAACAGTCGTTACGGATTTTAATAATTGCCCTGTCTCTTTCACAGTATAAATATGATCTTTTTCTGAAAAGAGACAGGTTAAATTATTATTTTTCGCTGTTTTATCAGGCATTTTATTTAGATATCATCAATATCAGGAGTTAAACTCGCAGTATCAATACCTTCAGCACTTGTATAACCATCAAAGGCCACCTTCCTTATCTTTCTTTCAACAGTCGAACTTTTCGGAATATACCCCTCTTCGATATATTCAACCACAACAAGTTTCCCGATGATATCAGTTTTCCACATTGATTTGGTGATTTTGTCTGCAGAACTATTGATCAATCCAAATCTGCTTGCAATCATAATCCGTCTATTCCGCATTCCGTCTTTTTCAGCAGAGGAATATAAAGAAACATCATCAAAAATTGACCTGCCCGCATAATTCTCGCTATCTTCATCTTTGACAGGCTGCCCATTTTTTTCCAAAGCTTTAATAATTTCCAAACGCAAACCGGCTGCAATGCAGGAATAATTTGCAAAATCTTTCTGCTTTGGGATACTATCAGCGCACCTACATAGATATTTTCCAACTGGGACTTTGCCCATATCTTCAGCAGCTTTTATTGATTCTTCTGATACCTGCTCGTCAATTTCACCAAGATCATCATCCCATGACAGTCCTTCTACGATTTCGTTACTCATAATTTTATATTCCTTTACTTTTTATAAATTGTTTGATTTTATTAATTTCATTATTGTTTGTCGCCCATGTTCCCGGGTATCCTAAAATCTGTTCGCCTGCATAATCAATATTTTTCTGGCCGTATTTTGAATGCAGGCTTAAAAAGGGAGATCTTTTAGTTCCTCTAAATATTTAATAAATTCATCCCCTTGCTCGGCGCTCATTTCATTTGCTTTTTTCACGTTTGGAAACTTCATATCCTTAATTAATTTTAACCATCCTTTCATATCCTTAATTTTTAAAACATTCATTTTTAGGTTTAAAATTGCTTTGAGTTGATCCTTTGT
>CAZNFB010000098.1:0-1565 GCA_964572105.1 uncultured Desulfobacteraceae bacterium | reverse complement strand
TTTTCAGGGAAAAACTCTTCTGCAAATTCTTTTTCTTCCCTTTCAGAATTAACCGAAACAATTTTTTTAGCTTCAATTTCGATATCTCGCATATTTTCAATAAGATTAACTCTCTCTCTGCCCATTTCAAGGGCTTTTTTCTGTAACTCTTCAATTCCACCCTGGAACTCAACAGTTACTACATAAATAGTTGTTGGTTGCCCAACTGCAGGAATGATTGTTTTCTTGGAATTGACAATCAAGCGTAAAGGGATAAACGATAATAAACCCCCTGTGGCTGCCTTGATAAGCATTAAAGATGAAAGAATATACCTCACAGAATTAATTGACGTGGTTCTGAATTTATAACACCCACCAACATTGCAGCCTTCAATAATACATGAAAGCGTCCCGCTGCTTTTGCATTTATCTTTACCAGTGTATGCACCATCAAGCCGTTTGCAAGGGCAAGTTACTTCTCGCCCATCCCTTGTACTGCCTTTAATTCCATTGCCACTGCAAGAGAGTTTCCCGTTAACGTATGAAACATATTGAGTAGGAAAGACCAAATCAATTTCATTGTAAAGCAGTCGAATAGGTATTCCGATTATATTTTCTTCCTTATTATATACAGTCGCTGGATTATCCTTAATGATTTTTATAACATTTTCATCAAGAACATAATCGTCATTTTCATCACGTTCATTTTTAACGATTCGGAAGTGATCAATTTTTTGTGGCAATCTAAAGGAATTACCATCTTTTGATTTGACTTCCTTCCCTTTGATACCGATTTTAATTTTGCCGACTTCCAATAAGCCAGGCATGAGTCCATTTACAGGCATAATTATTTATCTCCTTTTTTTTTCTTACATTAAAATTATAAAAAATATGGTTTAATTCTTTCAAAAAGTTCAAAAGTTTGTTTGCAATCTCTCTGACAATACCCTCCTATTTCATCATGTTTTCCTTCATCCCAATACCCTTGCACCATGCTTCCGTCCATCCCTTCTGTTTTCCTCCCAAGACCGAACATTTCAAGAAAAAAATCAAGCTTACCGGCTTCAAATGTACCCCAGTCCGTTAACACACCTCGCAAATCAATATGATTTCCCGATGAACTATATTTTTTACGGTCAAGTTTGAAAGGAATTTCAACATTATGAACAGTTGACCGGAGCAATATAATCCGGCTGTCAAATGAAAAGCAATTAAAACCTATCAAAATATCATATTCCGCAAGTTGTGACCAATATTTATGCAAAAAACTTTTTTCAGCTTCAGGTGAAGTGTCTTTCAGCATAATATATCCCTGGTCGGCATCTGATGAATACCAACCGCCGCAACATGATATAGCCGTCAAGGGATTCATTCCGAGTTTTGTTCGTGCTTCTGCTTGTTTTGCTGCTATTTTTTTTTCATTTGTCATATTTCCAGTTTTACAAAAACTATTAATTGTTTCATCTGATAAATCTGGTCTTGCAATCGTTTCGATGTCGTATGCTGCAATCTTTTTTTTATTTTTCATATTAATGTTACAAAACCGAGATGTTTTAATTGTTTTCATTCTGTTTTCTCCTATTCTC
>CAZNFB010000097.1:0-9437 GCA_964572105.1 uncultured Desulfobacteraceae bacterium | reverse complement strand
CTTGTCGGCAAACAGCTCTCCACAGTTTGAGGCTGTAAAAAAAGTCATTGAAGCACTTGGCTGTAACCTGGCCATTGCCTGAAAGTATTGTGATTCGAAGCTTTTGAAAATTTATTACTCTAAGAGTAGTGCGGCATTGCTTTTCGAGAGGCATATGAAGAAGAAATCCAAAGACGACAAAGGTGACGATCTTCGTTCTGAATACGATCTCCGTGAATTGCTCAAGGATGGTGTACAAGGCAAATACGCAGACCGTTTCCAGGAAGGTACTAATTTGGTTCTATTGGACAGTGATGTAATGGAGACTTTTCCAAATGATAAGGCTGTAAACGAGGCCCTTCGTTTGGTAATTAAGTTGACAATGCCCGAAAAGAAAAGTGCACCACACAAAGGGGCATACACTCCTACGTAAAGAAGGGCGAACCAGGTGCTTAAGTCAGAAGAAAATTATATTCCATTGCCTTCACAATTTGACATTCATGAATACCAAATCATGGAGGAGTTCTGCCTGTCCCTGGATGATATAAAATTAAAAAATAAAATGTATCACTCAATCAAAGGTAGCGGTGCTTTCCGAAGATTTAAGGACAATATTTTTGAATATGGTATGGAACAAAATTGGTTCCAATATCGCAGAGATGCATTCAAACGTATAGCTATCAAATGGTGTGAGGAAAATAATATCCCATATGCAGAGGCATGAATGATAAGATGCAAATAATGTAACGCTTTTTTACGTCCCTTCTTTTTATAAAATTTATTATATTGTTTATAAAACCAACTATTTATTGGATAATCATCACAATAGTATAATTACAAAATAATGTATTGTATCAATCGGTAGACTTGGGCTCTGCCCATATCCCAGCTTGCTTTGGTGTAGGCTTCAAAGGTCTCAACAAGAGTCAGTTTGTACAAACCTTTATCCCGGATCTCATTTAAAGCATTTCCAATTTCATAACTGCTTTGATTGCGGGCAATAAGATCTTCTATGTGCGTTAATCGATCATTTTTCATCATTTTAACCCTCCAGGCATCTGCCCTATTTCGGCTGTAAGGGCATTTGATGCCTGCCTGGCATCTTGCTTTGGAACTTTTCCGAGCATCTGTTTCAAAAATAGAACACTTTCTTTAAACTCGCTTCTCCGAACACTCATGACAAGATCAATGGTGTTAAAATTTTTTTCATGGGTGTTACCTCACATCTGTCAGGGTTATCAAAAACCTTTGCCTGAACTGAATGCAAAGGGATTAATACGGTTCCTTTTTTATACCCTGATTGGCGCAAGGTTGTCAGTTGTCTCTTAAACATCCATGTGGATTAGTCTGTTTGTATTTCTTTTATTTACAGTGGGTTGGCCCCATGATGCCTCTTAAAATCCAAAACGATTAGTCGATAGCTTAAATCGGTATTTTTTTAGCAGAACAAAATAATTGTGAAATATACCCTCTGGATAATCATTTCTACTTATTAAAAGATATCCTTTTTCTTCAAATAAAAGCCTAAAACTAACGATGCCGAACAAACGCTTGCTCCAGAGCGGGCGGGTATAGGCGGTTTGAAAATAAGTGTGTAGGGATTATTATTAACGATTTGGAAGTTAATTGCTTCCAGGTACCCGCCTGATGAAACGTACATTATGTGTATACTTCAACTAAAAATCAATTCTCAACCAAATTAAAGAGAAAACAATGATATTAGACAATAAAAATGAAAATCAAAAAGTTTACGAGTGGGTTAGAGAATACACCGAATCCGGCAAAATTGATATCGTTACCGGCTATTTTACAGTTGGAGCCCTCGCATACCTTTCCAGACAGATAAACAGCAAGATTAAAATTTTTAGAATGGTTCTTGGCGATATCGTTAATATTGACATGATACAAGACCGTACAATTGATTTGCTGAATGAAAATATCACAATAGAGGCAGCTTTAAAACTCTCTGCTGTAGCAAAAGAAGCTGTGGGATTTTTAAAACAGGAAAAAGTTTCAGCCAAAACACTTGAACCTAATTTTTGTCATGCAAAAATATACCTTTTTAATCCTGAAAAAGATGACAGGCACAAGTACTTTGTTTCCGGAAGTTCTAACTTAACAGAGGCTGGTATTGGTTTAAAGAAAACAAACAATATCGAACTTAACATAGCTGAGACAGGTAATAACAATCAATATCAGGAATTAAGGAAATGGTTTAGTGATTTATGGAAAAGTAAAGAAGCACATAAAACAAAAACAATCATTGATGAAAACGGGAAGAAACATAAAACGGACTTTAAAAAATATCTGATTGAATCCATAGAACAAATATTTATCAAATACACCCCTGGGCAGCTTTATTATAAAGTACTTTTTGAACTTTTTGGAAATCAGCTCCTGTCAGAGCAGGACAATCCTGAATTTAACCGGCAGGTTGGCAGATTGGAAAATACAGTCATATATAATGCTTTGTATGATTTTCAGCAAAAAGGGGTTCTAAGTTTAATAAAGATGCTTCAAAAATATGATGGAGCAGTCCTCGCTGATGCTGTTGGCCTTGGGAAAACATGGAGTGCTCTTGCAGTTATGAAGTTTTTCCAGTTACAGGGCCGTGAAATTATTTTGATATGTCCTAAAAAGCTTCAATATAACTGGAACAGGTATTCCCGGTATCAAAATTTGAAATTTGAAAAAGACAACCTTGAATTTTTTATTCGTTTCCATACGGATATGGTTCTTGAAAGAATGGATAAAGAAGCCTACAGGCTCGAAAGAGCAGACACCTTATTCATTAACGATAAACCAAAACTTTTTATTATTGATGAAAGTCATAATTTAAGAAACGGGAAGTCAAACAGGTATCAGTTTTTTGTAGAAGAGATATTGAAGAAAAATGATGATGTCAAAGTTTTAATGTTATCTGCAACCCCGATAAACAATACCCTTCTTGATATAAGGAATCAGTTTAAACTTATCAAGCAAGGCAGCCGGGATGGCTTTTATGAATCTCATTCGATAAGAAATATAGACCATCTTTTTAACAGAGCTCAACACGCTTTTAAAAAATGGCGTGATGATGACAGCCCGAGAATAACAGATTTTATCAAAATGCTGCCCGCTGATTTTTTTAAGCTTACCGATTCGCTTACCGTAGCCAGAACAAGACAAATGATTGAAAAACAAAAAGCAGGACTGCATTTTCCAAAGAAACAAAAGCCAAAGAATATATTTGTTACCCCAAGACAGATAGGGAATTTTGAAAGTTTTGAAGAACTTTTTGATCACTTCCCTCCTATGCTTTCAGGATACCAGCCTTCATTTTATATTGAACAGACAAAAGATGTGGGTAAGCTGCATGATGAAAGACAGAGAGACCATTTTCTTGTAAAAATGTTATATATTTTACTTGTTAAACGGCTTGAATCTTCATGGTTTTCATTTTCTTCAACCACTCAAAAAATACTTAATCATCATCAAAATGCATTGGATAAAATCAATACCTATCAAAGTACAAAAAACTTCCAGCTTTTTGATTTAAACAAACAAAATCAAGATGATTTGGTTACTTTAGATGACGAATTTGAAGATATAGCTGATGACCTGGCTGATGATTTAACCCTTGGAAAAAAAAGAAAGGTTCTCTTATCTGATATTGATAAAGCAGGTAACCTTGATAACTATAAAAAAGATCTTAAAAAAGATATTGAAGCACTTGAGTCATTAATTAATAATCTGAATAAATTCGAAAAGTCCATAAAGAATGAAGTGGCAGGTAATAAAAATCATAAAAGTAAAGATGATAAACTTCAATCACTGATAGAAGAAATTAAAGAAAAAAGAGAATCAGGTAATAATAATGGCAACCAGAAAATTGTGATTTTTACCGCATACAAAGATACAGCATTTTATTTGTTTGATCAGCTTAAACAAAGAGGTTTTACTCAAATGGCCGTTGTCAGCGGTGATGTCTCCAAAACAGATTGTACGCAACATGAAACAAAACTTTTTGAACCTATCTTAGAAAGATTTGCCCCGTTTACTAAATTGTTTAATGAAAAAGACTGGAGCTTTACCCCCAGTAAAGAAAACCTTCCTCAAGTAGAACAATACAAACAATGGGTAGAATGGGTGGCAGAAAATGATAAAAAAATGCATGATAAAATTAAAAACCCCATCGATATTCTTATTACCACCGATGTTTTGAGCGAAGGTCAGAATTTGCAGGATTGTGACATGGTTATTAATTATGACATACACTGGAATCCGGTCAGAATTATTCAAAGACTTGGTCGTATCGACCGTCTTGGTTCTCCAAATAAGGAAATCTTTGGAATAAATTACTGGCCTTCGGATAACATAAACACTTACTTAAATCTTAAAGACAGAATTGAAGAGCGCATGACAATGATGAAACTTGCAGGTTCAGAGGTTCATCTTGAATTTTCAGACAGTTTTAGGGAAATGGCTTCTGATGATGAGTTTGAAGATAAACTGAACAAAAAAATGCTGGTGCAGATGCAAACGTCATGGGATGAAATCGAAGAGCATGACGCAGGTCTTGGTTTTGATAATTTATCCCTTGAAGATTTTCGTCAAGACCTGCTTGAAGAACTTCAAAGAGATGAAAAGTATTACAAAAATATGCCAAAAGGTGTTTATACAGGCTTTAAAGCAAAAGAATCTATCTGCCCTGAATCAGGCATTATAGCTTTACTTGGATACCCTTCCAAACCACCCAAAACATTAAACCATGAATATCAAACCTATGACCTGGTTTACATAAATAAAAACGGAAAACAGGTACTGTTAAATCAAAAAGAAGTTCTCGATGCCCTTGCTCAACATAAGGGGGAATCACGATTTGTTCCGGAAAAAATCGAAAGAGGTGAAGAATCAGCAATAAAAGAGCTTGTAACTTCCATGAAGAAGTGGCTTGATTCACAATCAAGTGAAGAGGAGATCCAGAAGGATGGCTCCATTAAAAAAAGGGCGGGTGCAGAAACCAAAAATATTCTCGCTAAATTAAAGACGGGCGACAGCTTGGCGGTAAAGCGGGTAAAGGAAAATAAAAGTGTAAGCGATAAGTATAAATTACAAAATTTTGATCTGATTACATGGTTTTTGGTGAATTGTGAGTTATAAATTGTGAATTATGAATGATAAATGGTAAATTATGAATTTAGATTATTTTAAGAATCTGGATGGTTTTTATTCAGGGCTTCAAACTCTTTTTAACTCTTTGAACATCCCTGTTAATTATATTGATGAAAAGCCGCTGAAACCACAGGATATTTTATCAAGAACATATAAGGATACTAACCCTGCATATAAACTTATGGATGATGTCTATATTCTTGGTATGGTGGATGACAAAGCCTTTGAAGGTAGAGAAAGCTTCCAGCTTTCAACACAACAAAAGCAGGATGCTTTTGGTACTATAAAGCTTAAAAATGATTATGACGGTATCCTTATTTTTGGTGTTACACTGAAAAAGAGAGAAAATGATCTTTTGCCGACCCGTTCCCAGCTTGCAGAAATTACAAGAGCCTTTAACCGGGAGTTTCACTATACACCGGTTGTAGTTGTTTTCAGGTATGAAAATTTTATATCCCTTGCCAACGCCCAAAGGCTGAAATACAAGCAGGAATGGCGTGAAGGTGAAAAAACAGGCAAAGTCTCCATACTGCGTGATGTTGAAATTAAAAGCCCTCACACCGGTCATTTAAAGATACTTGAAGAGTTAAAAATTACCCGGTCAGGCAAAAAAGGAATCAACACTTTTGAAGGGCTTTATCAATACTGGCAGGAAATATTTAGCGTTAATCTTCTTAATAAAAAATTCTATTCTGAACTTTCAAACTGGTATTTTTGGGCAATTAAACATGTAAAATTTCCATCTGAATCTCAATATGTTGATGAACAAAACAAACAATACAAAGCTCAAAATATTATTCGAATGCTTACCCGCCTGTTGTTTGTTTGGTTTATTAAAGAGAAAAAACTAATTCCAGAAGAACTTTTTGATTTAGAGAATTTACAAAGCAGTATTCTTAAAAAAATTGAACCGGAACATTTTATGGGACAAAAAAAAGAGAATACAGAAAGTATCTACTACAAAGCAATATTACAAAATCTCTTTTTTGCCACGCTTAACTGTCCTGTAAAACCGGATAGTGTTGACAGCAGAGAACGTGGTTTCAGGGGAGATGAAAGTTACGGAAAGCACCGTGGTGTTGATTACCTGATGCGGTATAAAAAATATTTTAAAGACCCGGATGCATTTCTTGAAATGGTAAACAGGGTTGTCCCATTTTTAAACGGCGGACTTTTTGAATGCCTTGATGATAAAGACAAGAAAATTTATATAGACGGTTTTTCTGATAATATGAGCAAAACAAATGGAGTCGTCAACACTCTTGTTGTTCCTGACTATCTCTTTTTTGGACACGAAGAAAAAACCGACTTAAGCTCAGATTACGGAACAAAAAACAAAGGTACAAAAGAGGCTGCGGTAAAAGGCTTAATCAATATTTTAAAATCTTATAAATTCACCATTGCTGAAAATACTCCAATTGAAGAAGATGTTGCCCTTGACCCTGAACTTTTGGGAAAGGTTTTTGAAAACCTGCTGGCAAGTTACAACCCTGAAACAAAAACAACAGCGAGAAAACAGACAGGATCATTTTATACCCCAAGGGAAATAGTCAATTATATGGTTGATGAAAGCCTGATTGCCCATCTTAAAAATAGTATCGGAAGCATCTTGCTTCCTGGTTCAAATAGTACAGGAAGCATCTTGCTTCCTGGTTTAAACAACTCAAAGCAGGATACTTTAAATACTTTTTTGAACCCAAACGATGAAATAAATATTACTCATGGCAATTTACCACATTGGACACAAGATGATTCATGGTACTTTGTGACTTTTAGACTTGCCGATTCTATACCAGGGAAAAAAATCAAGCGATTAAAACAAGAACGGGAACAATGGTTAAAAAATCATAGAAACAATAGTAATAACGATTACACCAAAGAAGATATGAAAGAATATTATCAGTTATTTTCTGGGCGTGTTGAGGGGTGGATGAATGCGGGATATGGCAATTGTGTATTAAAAGATAAAACAAATGTAAAAATAATTGCTGATGCAATTAAATATTTTGAGGGCAAACGATATGAACTTGATGAATGGGTTATAATGCCAAATCATGTCCATATTTTAGTGAAACCATTAAAAGATAACAAACTTGGCAGCATTTTGCATTCATGGAAATCTTTTACGGCTAATAAAATTAATAAAAATATTAAATCAGACAAACAGCTTTGGATGCATGAATCATATGACCATATAGTGAGGCATGAGAAGGCTTTTAATGCTATAAAAAAATATATAAGGGAAAATCCTCAAAAAGCAGGAGTAAGCATAACACCGGAGGCTTCCAGCATAGTACCCAAAGCTTCCAGCTTTAAATCCAACATAGTATCCAAAGCTTCCAGCTTTAAAGATGTGGGAACTCAAAAGCAGGATGCTTTTGATACTATGCTTCGACAATTAGTCTCTTTTGAACCTGTTAATCCTTTTGAGCATAGCAGCGAACTTTCACGCAAGATTATACATTCACTTGATAATTGCAAAATCCTTGACCCTGCCTGTGGTTCGGGAGCTTTTCCCATGGGTATATTACAAAAGATGGTGCATATTCTTCAAAAAGTTGATCCTGATAATGAATACTGGCAGGCTTTGCAGTTGAAAAAGGCACAAAAGGCAACCGAAGGAGTCTTTGTAATAAAGGATAAAGAGGAGAGAAAACAGCTTCTTGATGAAATTAATGAGGCTTTTGATCAGTCAATAAACAATCCCGATTATGCCCGTAAACTTTTTTTAATAGAAAATTGTATTTACGGCGTGGATATCCAGCCCATTGCAGCCCAGATTTCAAAACTGAGGTTTTTCATATCCCTTGTTGTTGAGCAAAAGGTTAACAAAGAGAAAGATAATTTCGGGATAAGACCGCTGCCAAACCTTGAAACCAAGTTTGTTACGGCAAATACGCTTATTGGGATTGAAAAGCCGGATGGTGAACTGTTTTACACCAAAGAGGTACAGGAAAAAGAAGCGGAATTAAAAGCAATCCGCCACAAACTCTTTGGAGCCAAAACAAAAGCAACCAAGGTAAAATACCGCAAAAAAGATGAAGAACTGAGAAATGAAATCGCGGATATCTTAAAAAAAGGACATTTGCCGGTTGAATCTGCGGAACAACTCGCAAGCTGGGACCCTTATGACCAGAATGGTGTGTCGCCCTTTTTTGATCCTGAGTGGATGTTTGATGTTAAAGATGGGTTTGATGTGGTGATTGGGAATCCTCCGTATGGCGCAAAATTTGAACCATCTGAAAAAAAACAATTACAAAAATTTTATGAGCATCAAGATTATCAACCCGAGAGTTATTTGCTTTTTATAGAAAGAGGTATTAGTCTCATTAAAAAGAGAGCCATTCTTTCTTATATAATTCCGAATACTTGGGTAACAAATTTAAAATTTAAGAGTATTCGTAAATTCCTTTTTTCACGAAATACTATTAAGAGTATCTCACACTACCATTCAGCTATTTTTGAAGCAGTGGTGGATACAGAAGTACTTATTTTACAAAAGGGTTTTACATCAAAAAATAATATTTTAGTTAATAATCATATTAATTCAGAAAATAATATTTCAGCTAAACATAATCAAGATAAATGGCTAAGTAAAAGTGAGCTCCCTATCAATATTTTTTTAACTCCGCAAGAAGAAAAAATAATCACAATAATTGAAACTGGTTCTATTAAATTAGAAGAATTATGCAAAGTAGTGGTAGGGATGAAACCATATCAAAAAGGAAAAGGAAGGCCGAAACAAGATGCTGTAACTGTTAAAAATAGAATTTATGACTCGGATAAAAGAATTGATGAGACATACAAGCCTTTGTTACGTGGTAGTGACATTAAAAAGTATAAACTGTTATGGTCAGGAAATAGATGGATTAAATATGGAAAGTGGCTTGCAGAGCCAAGGGAGTCAGCAAATTTTGATGCTGACGCAAAAATTGTGCTCAGACAAACAGGTGACTCACTAATAGCATATTTGGATACTAATAAATTTATATGCATGAACAACCTTCATGTAATTTCACCAATTAGGGATTCGAACTTAAAGTACATAATAGGAATTCTAAATTCATCTTTGATGAATTTTTACTACCAAAGTCTTAATCCAGAAGTAGGTGAGGCATTGGCAGAAGTAAAAAAAGAGAATGTTGCTCGCCTAAAAATAAAAAATAATCAAGCAAGACAGGAAGAGCTTGATTTGTTAACTACTATTGTACTTTATCAACAAGAAAAGAAGGTGTGGTTGCTTACTGTTATAGACGCCATCGTATTCGAACTCTACTTCCCAGAACACATGAAAGAAAGAAAAA
>CAZNFB010000096.1:0-9448 GCA_964572105.1 uncultured Desulfobacteraceae bacterium | reverse complement strand
AAATAACAAGATATTCAAAATCAGAGTCACAATTATTACAATGATATTCGTATATAGGCACAGATTTACTCCTTATTTAAATTCGAAAACCAGACTAATCCATATCTCAACATTTTTATCATATTGATAAAATTTATGCAAGGAAGGAGGAAACAGCAGAAAGTATTTTAAGGGTATATGCCTCCAGAGATAAATAATCGAAGTCTAAATAAATGGCCTTTTTAACATCTTTTCGTACAATTCAATATATTTACCGGCTGTGGCTGAATGGTTGAATTGTTCGAAGCTTTGTTCCATGATCCGTTTTATCTGAGGATTTTTTACTTTTTCAGGGAGGTTGTAAAAAATCATTGCCTGGTGCATACCCCATAAAAGGCCGCTGGAATCGTATGTTTTAAACAAAAAACCGCTCCCTGTATTATTCATCAGATCCAAAGGTTTAACGGTATCATGAATTCCCCCTGTATCACGGGCAACAGGGAGAGAAGCATACTTCTGGCAGATCATCTGGGGCAAACCGCAGGGTTCAAATAAAGAGGGCATAATAATAAAATCTGAACCGGCGTATCCTATTCTGGAAAGGTTTTCATTAAAATCGGCAACAGCCACACGGGTTCCCAGGTCAAACTGTCGGACAATTTCCCTGAAGTCATGCTGATATTCACCGTTTGCCACAAATACTATTTGAAGTTTTTCATCCCAGTAGTGTGAAACAATATCATAAATAATCTCGGCAAGAAGCCCGCACCCTTTTTGAACCCTGTCAAGACGGGATGGCCAGAAAAAAACAGGGGCATTCTTATCTATGGTAAGACCCAGGTTTTTTTGTAAAAAAAGTTTATTCTCCTTTTTGCCTGAAACAAAATTTGCCGAAGTAAATTTTTTCACAAGGGCATCATCTGTGGCGGGACTAAATGAAGTCTCGGGGGAGTTTAAAATTCCCACAGCACAGTTTGCATGGTATTTATTGCTGAGCTCACTTTGTAATGATTTTTCTATAAAAGCATGTTTACCTTCCACAATTTCCATTAAAAATTCATGGCTCACTGTATTTACAAAATGGGCGGCAAAGACTCCGCTGGTAAGGAAATCCACCTTGTTATATTCCCTGGACTCTTCATAGTTATGAGGTGTCCGTTCAAGATAGAGTTGTTCCCAAAATGAAGCAACATCTATCCCCCTGTCTTCGATATAGGCCATGTTCTCTTTAACAGTATAAATGTTATGTATGGTAAACAGACAGGGGATATCCATTTTTCTTGCCATGGCAGGTACAAGCCCTGTCATCCAGTCATTGCAGTGAATAATATCGGGGGCAATTCTGGGAACAATGTTGTTTATAACTTCCCGTTGAAAGGCCAGGGAAATTTTTATATTTTCCCAGCCATATGATGAGTAAACATGATTCATGTAATAAAAGACCCTGTCCTGGGCAAGATGAATTCTGTCATCGGGGAGTCTCTCTCTTATCATGCTCCGTGAATTATCAATTACAGAATCAAGGCGGTTGTTGCTAAAAATGGATCTGTAATCAGGAAGAGCCACATGAACATCGGCTCCAAGTTCAAAAAGCGTACTTATAAGTGCAGCGGAAACATCTGCCAGCCCCCCTGCTTTTGCATTAAGTGAGTTTGCTATATTTCCCATTCCGCAAGGCAAATAGGTCACCTCCGGCGTTACCAATAGAATTCGGGGGGAGTCAGCTTTTCCCGGCATTTGTTTAAATCCTTTTTTGAAAAATTATGCCCAGGCAATGAGCCCGGGGGTGAATCGAGTTAATGTATCTCCACTTGGGATAACCCGGGCAGTAAAGCCGTAACGTCCTGGTGCGGTGCAATTTAGGGCGCAGGTATAAAGATATTTTCCGTCTTTATAATCTTCTTTGACCGTCATTTGTGCAACCTTTTTGTCGGAAATAAGACCCCCTGATTTTAACTCTCCAAAAAAGAGCTCCACATTTATTTCATCCGGCTTGATTTCCCCCAGATGTACAAGGGATGTTACGTCAAAGGTATCACCAACGCGAGAGGGCCCAGCAGCATCTCTCACAGGGGATTCGAGCCAGATTTCCTCCCATTTGCTTTCCAGCCTGCTTTGAAGGAGTGCCAGTTCCTTTGCCCCTTCTCCCCCGTTTAACAAAAGTTTTTTGTATTTTTCCGCTGAAATATCATAAAATTGATCATTATACTTATTAACCATCCTCCGGGCGCTGAAATTTACAATGGCCATCTCCATGGAGGCTTTCATCATCTTCAGCCATCTCACCGGCATATTACCCTCTTTACGATCATAAAAACATGGGATAACCTCATCTTCAAGGAGATTATAAAGAGCCTGGCTTTCTATGTGATCCTGATATCCTGAATCTTCAAATTCTTCTCCGCCCCCAATTTTCCATCCTGTTTTTTCAGAATATCCCTCACACCACCATCCGTCCAGTATGCTAAGATTTAACACACCGTTTATGGCAGCTTTCATCCCTGATGTTCCGCAAGCTTCAAAGGGTCTTCTCGGGGTGTTAAGCCATACATCCGCCCCCTGGGTAAGATATCTTCCCATATCTATGTTGTAATCTTCCAGAAAAATTATCTTATGGCGTAATTCAGGGGTATCTGCAAACTGTACTACACTTTTTATAAGCTCCTTTCCCGCGTCATCTCTGGGATGAGCCTTGCCGGCAAAAATAAACTGAACTGGATATTTCGTTGAAGTCAGGATCGATTTGAATCGTTCTGGATCAGAAAAAAGAAGGGTTCCCCGCTTATAGGTTGCAAATCTCCTTGCAAACGCTATTGTCAAAGCATCCTGATCCAGGACACTTCCTGCTTCTTGAACAAGGGACTTAGTCGCATTTCTTTCTTTATGCTGCTTGGACATACATTGTCTGGAGACTCTCATTAATCTGGTTTTTGCCATTTCGTGGGCACGCCACAGCTCTTCATCATATATTTCATTTATTCGTTCCCCTTCCCGTCGATCCAATGGTTTAACATACCATTCCGGTCCTATATATCGTTCCAGTAATATGGCATTATCAATTGAAATCCAGGATGGTATATGGACTCCATTTGTGATATGGGATATGGGAATCTCAGTTTCAGGAATTTTCGGCCACACATACTTCCACATCTTTCTGGCTACTTTTCCGTGGAGTCTGCTCACTCCATTGCAATGTTCTGCCATTTGCAGGGCCAGTACAAACATGGAAATCGGCGTATCAGCGGGAGAGCCTTTGTGCTGACCCCAGGAGATGATTTCATCAACAGATACACCCAGCCTCTCCTCAAAGGGAACAAGATATGATCGCACCATATCCGGGGGGAATTCATCATGGCCCGCTGCCACAGGTGTATGGGTTGTAAATACAGTGGCCCTGGGGAGAATCTGGCGGGCTCTTTCCAGATCAATATGATGATCCGACATCATCTGCGCGAGTCTCTCTATTCCGTAAAACGCACAGTGCCCCTCGTTCATGTGGCAGACATCAGGAGATATTCCCATCGTCTTTAAAGCCTGCATCCCTCCAATACCAAGAAGAACTTCCTGGGCAAGGCGCATTTCCGCATTGGCAGGATAAAGGCGGGAAGTGATATCACGTATTTCCCTGGGATTATCATCGATATTAGTATCCATGAGAAAAAGGGGGACCTGTCCCACCATGATTTTCCATACCATGGCATGTATAATGCCATGGGGGCCTGCCACAGAGACAATTAATTCCTTTCCACAGGCAGTTTTTGCCCTTGACAGGGGAATGTTGTAAATGTTTGTTTCCAAAAACTTTTCCTGCTGCCATCCTTCATGATTCAGATATTGATGGAAATAACCGTTTTTATAAAAAAGTCCCACTCCCACAAGGGGCAAACCAATATCTGCCGCTGCTTTTAAATGATCCCCCGCAAGGATACCAAGACCCCCTGCAAACAGGGGGAGAGATTCATGAATACCGAATTCCATGGAAAAATAGGCAATTTTTCCTTTATTCCCGGCCTCGTATCCATTAATGACCTGTTGATTAAAAAGGTTTTGTACACGATGCATATGGGTCAGAAAGCCATCGTTTTCTGATAATTCTTCAAACTTCTCCTTGCCGATTCCATTTAAAAAAATAATGGGATTATGCACCGATTCCCTCCAGCGACTCGGACTAATTCTGCGGAAAAGTTCTATGGCATCGATATGCCAGCACCACCACATATTCCTCGAAAGGGTCTCAAGGAACTTTAAGGATTCAGGCATATTTGAAAAAACCTGATAGGTTTGAAAATGTTTCATTTTTTTCCTCTTCAGAAGTTTTCAGATGATTGATTTAATGTAAAGTTCACCAGCAGCGGGTAAATGCCAAAAACTTTCAAAACGATGTAGACTTTATAGCGGCGCTTACCCTCTATTATCCACATCATTAAGAACGTCTCCGTCAAGAGAGCCAAGTAATTGATCAGGCAAAAATGTACGCTCTTTTCGATCAAAAATTATCATAAAATAACCACAGAGTTATCACAATTCCCCATGGAACTGGGCATATATTTGTCAGCAGCCCAATCATTTTCCCAGCATATATTATCAAAAAGGTAGCGGAATTGATATTCTTTGTCTTTGTTCAGGTCGAGGGTTAGGGTAAACCCGCCATTCTTAAGGCTTTTCATGGGACTTGCAGCCGCGTTCCAGCTATTAAAATCACCCACAATATTTATTTCCCTTGCCCCTTTTGCAGCCTCTTTAGGAATTTTAAAGGTTACCTTGCAAACTGGCCTGGTTTTTAAATACTTTTTTTTTAAACTCATTTTTTTCTCCTATTAAAAAAATTAAAACTTAAAAAATATAACTATTCAGCGTCGCTGATTTAAGACACGCAAAAGGTATGATCTGATTAAAACATTTGAAATTGTTTGAACGGATTAGAGAGCGTTAAGAAAGAATCCATCAGGGCTGAATTTATTGACGTCATTTTCTGGCATACTATTACGCAAGTTTATATTTTTAACAGATTCTTTCTGTACGACCTCTTATGTGTGAGTTTTTTATGGTTTAATCAGATTATACCTGTTGCTTACATATCAGCTGAATAGTTACAAAAAATCAGCTATTAACAATTTTCCAAACACGAAGAAGTTCACTTACTCCCCATGCCTGGGCATCACATCCCCTGGGAGTATGGGGGAAATCTCCATCTGCAATTTCAGGAACATGCCCTGCACACCCCCTGTTAATATTTAAAACAGATGAAGAGAGCCAGGCCAGGGCGGTTTTTTTCCCCTCTGAACCATAAATCATACTCCATGCCTCACAAAAAGAAGGGAAAAGCCATGTCCATGCGGTTCCATTATGATATGCCGGTTTCCTCCGGGTATCTTCATCACCTGTATATTTTCCCCAATAAGGATTTGCAGGATCATTTAAAAGGTGACCATCTTTTTTGATTTCCAGCCTGTAATCGACCCTGCGATCCGCCAGACTCCGGATTGCGCCGGGAATCAAAAGTTCCATGCATGAAGCAAGAATCTGCCTGCAGATCTTTATATCTTTTATTGCGCCCATGGTTATTGCAAAAAGCTGGTTTGGCCGGAGTAGATCGTCTCCTTTTGCATCTTTGGCTGGTACTGAAAACTCTCCATGCAGGCAATCAGAAAGATATCCCTTATTTAATATAAAATAATCATGAATCGATGCGGCAGCCTTTAAAAACATTCTTTCCCATATTTTCTCACCAGGATCTATTTCTGCCAGAAAAACAAGGGCCGCATACCACAGGGCCTGAATCTCTATGCAGTACCCCTGGCGCGGAGTTCCTGCAGGATAGTTTGTATCCATCCATGTAAAATGTGCAGGACTAAACAAAAGGCAAGATCCCGGATCCATGGAAATCTTATTTTCGGTTCCAACCATGAGGGAACGCCCCATGGAGACAAGAATTTCCCGTATGGTTCTATCCCCTGCTTTTTCTTCAAGAAAATCATCAGTTTTCAATGCGGCAGTCATGTCTGAACAGGCCTTGAAAAACCAAAGCTGGGCATCTGCTGTATCCCTGTTTCCAACGCTTTTTTCCAGAATAATATTCGGCAGAGTTCCACTTTTTTCAAATTGACCAAAAAGTTTTAATATAGACTTTGCTTCCTCTATTCTCCCTGCCTGGATCAGACCCCTGGTAAAAATCAGAGAATCCCTTCCCCAGTCGAGAAACCAGGGATAACCTGCAATAACTGATTTTTGGCCGTTTCTGTTCACAAGGTAACTGTCCAAAGCCTCCTTAAGGGCATCTTCCACCCCTGTTGTATGGGGATAGTCCCGCTGCAATTTTAATTCATGTTCAAAAACAGGAAGTTTGGGTTTATATTCCTTGTCACTGCTTATATGGGCGCAAAGCTCAGCTTTCTGGTTTCCATTTAAAAAAACTGAAAAATACCCGGGGCTGAAAAGATCCGACTCAGAATCCATACCCCTCTCTTTTTCAAGGGGTCTGTGTATCATATAATCCCATTGCGGCTCATGCTTATATTTTCCCCCGGGGAGGGTCATGGAGAGCTGAGTGCCCCGGCCCGGCCTGAAAATAAAACCGTTTTCTTCAGGAATAACAGATGCAGGGAAAGTATGTTCAGGCCCTGTATAGGCCTTGGTTGTTTCGTGAAAGTCCCTGTCTTCCACATCTGGGCGTATAATAAGTTTAATTTCTTTTGAATCGCTTAACATATTACTGTTTTCAGATGGCTCCCTTAAAAAAACCATTCTGAGCATATTTTCATCAGCCATTATTTCAAGCCCCATGGTCAGTGCTATATACTCACCCTGGCCAGTGGAAATTTTATACCTCCAAAACCCTTTGGAGTTGTATTGAAAAATAAAAGAATCAAAAGAGTCAAAAGATATTTTTCGTGAATACCCCTGGAAAACCACCCATCCCCTGCACCGGGTAAGCATTATTCGTCTGTTACAGGGAAAGTCTTTGCTGAGATTGGCTGCCAGAAGTGCATCATATTTAGAATTTAACTCGCCCCACTTAACCTGGGTTCTGGTCATACTCCCGCGGCTGTTGGTACCTATGAAAACAAGGGGGACAGAGCCAAGGTGGGATCGGGCAAACCTTTTTCTTATGACCCCTTTTTCACCGGGAGCAAGGTAGAGAATATGCCCGTTTCCATGCCTGTTTTTTTCTTTGGTATAAACAGCAATATTTAACAGATACTTTGTAGGGGAATCTGGAACCAACATGGGCAAAAACAGAACAAAATGTGATCCGTCATTGCAGGGAAGGCTGGCTTCATGCATTTTTGTAATTATTTTTTGATGTTTGCCAGTCTCTGTTTTTTTGTTAATTCTTGCCATAAAAGGGAATTTTGAACGAACCAGGAGAAAAAAACCTGGAGGTACCATAACTTCTCTCTGGATATCTTTTGGCCACGTCCATGTAATAACTTTTGACTGGTCATCAGCCTGATTCATTTTTAGGCAAAATTCTTCAGGATCATTAAAAAGTCTGTGAGTGGCCCTTTTAAGATCGAAATCTCCCATATCCACAGTCTTGTTGTAATGCCTGAAAATATCAAGAACCTTTGCCTTAAACCGTTGTTCCATTATCCTTTTCGGAAGTTCAAAAGGAGTGTTCTCTCCCCTTGTCAATTTAATATCTTCCTTGTCAGGGGAAAGACATAAAAGCTGAGCAGGTTCAAGGGGGCATGTGCAAAGGTTATCTGCTTTATGAACATAAAACAGCTTACCCGTTAGAAGATCGATAAACTCATCTTTGCATATTCCGCTTTTGAATCTGTCCCAGGACGCAGAAACCTTTTTTTCATCATCAAGATTAATAAGCAGAAGAAGCTTTTTTCCAGATGGAAGATGATGCCGCAGTAATGTTAAATAATTTCCATCGCCCCTTTGAATCATTTCAAGTTTTGTTTTATCAGAAAATGCTGGATGGGATCTTAAAATAACATTTAAACGCTGTATAAAATCGACCTGGTTTACATCGGAACCCCAGTTTAAACAGGAGGACTGATGCACATTAATCTTTTCAGTGGCAAACCATTCCACGCCATTTGCAAAACCAAATCCGCCATAATGGGAAAAAAGAGCGCAAAGCCCTGTGCGCATGGAAGCATATTTTTTTGAACGTGCAGCCAGCCGATTGTTATCGTGGGTCTCCGCAAAATGTATTGTTAATCCATCGGAGACAGATATCTCATCTGCCTGGGGAAGATAATTTTCAATCTGGGCGCGGTGATAATTTTGAAACAGCTCCGAATAAGCCCAGTTAAAGTTGGCTCTGTTTAATATATCCCTTGTCACGGAAACCTTGCCGCCAAGCCCCTCAAGAAAAAAAATAGTATCAGGATACTGGGTTCTTACTGATGCCACAATAAACTCCCACGCAGGCACCGGAACCA
The DNA here is from genome assembly GCA_964572105.1 of uncultured Desulfobacteraceae bacterium. Taxonomy (GTDB): domain Bacteria; phylum Desulfobacterota; class Desulfobacteria; order Desulfobacterales; family BuS5; genus DAOWMW01. The sequence continues at coordinate 1,067 of CAZNFB010000096.1, read as the reverse complement.
TATAACCGGCATCACAGCGAAAGCCTGAAACTCCGCGGCGGCACCATAATAAAAAAATATTCGCCATATACTCCCAAAGCTTTTTATGGGAAAAATCAAGGCGTGTAAGATCACTCCAGGTCACACCCCAGGCACCAGGCTCCTCGATCCTTTTGTTTTCATCCCTTACAAGCCATTTGGGGTGGGATTCATGGAGATCAGCGGCCCACCCTGTATGATTAATTGCAATATCGAGTATCAGTCTGCCATTACGTTTGTGAATTTCATCAACAAGTTCACCAAACTGCTCCAGAGGGGTGGCGCAGGGGTCAAAGGAGGCCAGAGCAGGATCAATTCCTGTAAAACTTAAAGCAGCATAGGGGCTTCCAAACCTTCCCATGCGCCCGTATGTGGTTGGCGTGGGATGAATCGGGAGAAGATGAATATATCTGCATTTAAGCTCTCCCAAAATAAAATCAAGTTCTTTAATAAGATCCCTGAATGTTCCTGAGGGTGGTATTACGGAATAACCTGCATTATCGAGTTTTTTAATAAAACCGGCGGGTGACTGTTCACAGGTATTATCCGAAGTTTTATTTGGGCCGAACTGACGAACAAATACATTATAAATACTATTCGCGCAGCATGTATCTGCAGGTTCCACATTAATAACTACATTTGCCCCCTCCGGCCAGAGGGGGTCGGAAGAACCTTCCGGCAAAAAAAAGCACTTTGCTTCAAAATGGCCTACATCACATAAAGGGAGAGTTGCTCCATGGGAATTATCACCGGTCTGCACCATGGGGATATCAAACCAGTCCCTCCCAGGAACCGGAATATCAAAGGAAACTTGTTTTATAATCTCCTTTCTTGCAATATCTGCATGTCCCAGATTTGTACGAATCCATGCAGCCCCTTTTATATTTTCTGAAAAAGAAAGGTTAAAGTCAAAAGTATCACCCCTGAACATAAGTATCTTTGTTCCAGGAGCAGGATACTGTATAATATTGTAAAGTTTCGGTTTCATCTGGCCACCTTAAGGAACGAAAATTTTATAAGTTGAACGAAATAGCTTGTCTTTTGGCCCA
>CAZNFB010000095.1:0-9493 GCA_964572105.1 uncultured Desulfobacteraceae bacterium | reverse complement strand
ACTTCGTTCAAATTATTTCATCTCCGTTCCTTAATAACATTAATAACATTTATGGTAAATATTAAGGAGAAAAACATGCTGGAATTAATCAAAAAAACATTGTTAACGGGGATAGGCCTGGCTGTTGTTACTAAGGATAAAGCAGAAAATCTTGTAAAAGATCTTGTGGAAAAAGGAGAATTAACTGAAAATGAAGGAAAAGATTTTATCAGCAGTATATTAGCAAAATCAGAGCAGGCAAAAAAAGATCTGGAAGAAAGAGTCGAAACAATTGTAAACAAAGTGCTTGGTACGATGAATGTGGCCACAAAGGCCGATATTGAAAGGCTGGAAAAAAAAATAGACGAAAATGAATAATTCTACAATCTGCCCCGGGTTTATGGCTGCAGGGATTGCTGCCCAGATTAAAAAAAAAGGGGTCATCGACCTTGGGCTTATTTATTCGGAAAAAGATGCCAGTGTTGCAGGTGTCTTTACAAACAGCCTGGTTCAGGCGGCTCCTGTTATTCTTGATAAAAAACGGGTGAAATCAGGAAAATGCCGGGCAATAATAGTAAACAGCGGCAATGCCAACTGCTGTACAGGTGAACAGGGAATGCTGCATGCCCTGGCCATGACCGAATTTATTGCATCCCGGCTTAATCTCCCTGAAGAAAAGGTTCTTGTGGCTTCCACCGGTGTAATTGGTGAACCTTTTCCCATAAGCAGAGTGGAAACTGCTGTTCCTGGTTTGATAGAAGCCCTTAATCCCCATGGCTTTAAAAATTTAGCCAGATCAATCATGACAACAGATACTGTTGAAAAACTGATTTTTCGACATAAAGAAATCAATGGCAAAAAAATTACAATTGCAGGTGTTGCAAAAGGGGCGGGGATGATAAGGCCGGATATGGCCACCATGCTCTGTTTTATCTGCACAGACGCAGGTATTGCTCCTGATTTGCTTCACACCCTTTTGTTATCTGCCACTGAGAAGTCATTTAACAAAATTACAATTGATGGAGACACCAGCACAAATGACACTGTCATTATAATGGCGAATAATGATTCCCAGGTGACAATTGAAAATCAAGCGGAAATAAATATTTTTCAGCAATTACTGGATGATCTCTTATTATCTCTTGCAAAAATGCTGGTAAAAGATGGTGAAGGTGTAACTAAATTTGTTGAGGTAATTGTAAAAGGGGCTGAAAATAATAAAGACGCCGGAAAAATTGCAGATACCATTGCAAACTCCAATCTTGTTAAAACAGCATTTTTTGGTGAAGATGCAAACTGGGGAAGAATTATTGCCGCGGCAGGAAGAGCAGGAGCACAGATTAATCAGGATTTGATTGATATATATTTTGATGATGTAATGATGGTGAAAAACGGAATGGGATGCGGCAAAGATGTTGAGGCCCTGGCCACGAAAGTTTTGAAAAAATCAGAATTTGTCCTGACCATTGATTTAAAAATAAAATCCGGGTCTGCTTCTGTGTTCACATGCGATTTTTCTGTGGATTATGTTAAAATTAATGCAGATTACAGAACATAGTTTCCCATGCCTTTAATCCGTTTACAGAAATTTTTATCCATGGCAGGAATTTGCTCAAGAAGGGAGGGTGAACAGCATATCACAGGGGGGCTGGTAACGGTTAATGGAAATATTGTTACCCAGCTTGGAACAAAGGTTGATTCAGACACAGACATGGTCAGTTTTGATGGGAAACCCTGCATTATAACGAGCAGCCTGATCTACATCGCCTTAAACAAACCCGAAGGATATGTTACAACCTGCAGCCAGCCCGGGGATAAAATTGTACTCGATATTCTTGATATTGATCAGCGGGTCTATCCGGTAGGCAGACTTGATAAAGATTCAACAGGGCTCCTCATACTTACAAACGATGGTAATATGCATCACAGGCTTTTACATCCATCATTTGATCACGAAAAAGAGTATGAAGTTACTTTAAGGAAGCCCTTATCAGAAAAAGCATTAAAAAAAATTGAAAAAGGGCTTCCTCTAATGGGGACAAAGACCAGGCCTGCAAAAATTAAAAGGGTCTCCCCTGAATTTTTCAGGATTATATTAAAAGAGGGGAAAAACAGGCAGATCCGGCGAATGGTCAGAAAGGTCGGGGGCCGTGTTGAAAAGTTGAAAAGAATAAGGTTCGCAACTGTCAGTCTGCAGGGTCTCCCCATTGGTAAGTGGCGTTATCTCACTGACAAAGAAAAAAAATTGCTCATAAAAATCTGACGAATATCTACCTCTTCGGTTCAAAATTCTCTCACCCCTTGATCTCGACAAAAATTTTTGTAAATTCATAGGATTCTAAAACTATGCGATATGAAGGCCCCATATACCGGCCTCCAAGTGAGGCAGAGTCACTACTGATCCAGGCTACAGTGGGATGTCCCCACAACAAATGCACCTTTTGTATGGTCTACAAAGACCTTCCCGCTTTCAAGATCCGCAAAGTTTCAGAAATAAAAGAAGATATACTAAGTGGCAGAGATGTTTACGGAGAGAATGTCTCAACCCTTTTTTTCCCGGCCGGAAATACAATAGCCATGAAAACCGATGATCTGTGCGAGATATGCTCCTTTGCAAAGGAGACCTTTCCGCTTTTGCAACGAATTACTGTATATGGTTCATCCCAGTATATTCACCAAAAAGGTCCTGAAGGGTTAAAGCTTCTTGCCAAAGCAGGATTGTCCAGGATTCATGTGGGGCTTGAATCCGGTGATGATCTAATACTGAAAAAAATTCAAAAAGGTACAAACAGCCAGGAACAGATTGAAGCCGGAAAATGGACAGTCGATGCCGGCATTGAGTTAAGTCTGTATATAATTCTTGGAATAGGCGGCAAAGAACGTACCATGGAACATGCTGTGGAGTCTGCCAGGGTACTGAGCAGTATATCCCCCGATTTTATCAGACTGAGGACTTTTGTCCCTAAAATAAATACTCCATTGTTGGATGATGTGAAAAAAGGAAAATTTATTATGCTGGGACCCCATGAAATTTTAAAAGAAACAGCTTTGCTTATAAAGAACTTTTCAGGAAGATCATACTTAACAAGCGATCATTATACTAACTATATCAATTTAGAAGGTAAACTTCCCCAAAAAAAAGAGAGGCTTTTAGCTAAAATAGAAAAAGAATTAAATAGAGATGAAAGTACCTTTAGATCTTTTTTTATTGGTAATGCTTAAAAACAGGGTAATTGTATCAGCCTATAGCAACAGGTATAATCTGATTAATTCATGAAAAACTCACCCATAAAAGGGCGTAAACACTATTGCCCGGTTAGGAAATTGCGAAAAAAGAAAAGGGGATTGGATGGTAACATATGAATCTTTGATTTCAAGGGAAGAGAAAATAGCGATCATAGGCCTTGGGTATGTTGGTCTTCCTCTTGCTGTCTCTTTCTCGAATTATTTTAATGTTGTCGGATATGACATTGATGAAAAAAGGATAAAACAACTTAAAGCAGGAATTGATAAAACTTTGGAGGTTTCGAAAAAAAGCCTGCTTGGTACAAAAATTAATTTTACAAATAATCCCAAAGAGCTGTCCAGGTGCAGGCTGATTATCATCGCGGTTCCCACACCCATTGATAAATACAGAATTCCTGATTTAGAACCCCTTGAAAGTTCTTCCAGAATTGCTGGGGAGAATATGGTAAAGGGTTCATGTGTTGTTTTTGAGTCCACAGTCTATCCAGGCGCCACCCAGGAGGTCTGCATACCTATTTTGGAGCAAGAATCAGATTTGAAAATTGGAAAAGACTTTACTGTGGGATATTCACCGGAGCGTATCAATCCAGGAGACAAAATTCATACCCTTGAAAAAATATTGAAAATTGTTTCCGGTTCAGATACCACGACCCTCAATCTCCTCTCCGACCTCTACGGAACCATCGTAAAAGCAGGGATACACAGAGCTTCTTCAATTAAGGTTGCTGAAGCGGCAAAGATTATAGAAAACACCCAGCGCGATCTGAATATAGCCTTGATGAACGAGCTTGCATTGATTTTTGATAAAATGGGAATAGATACTCTTGAGGTTCTTGAGGCTGCAGAAACAAAATGGAATTTCCTCCCATTTAAACCTGGACTGGTGGGGGGGCATTGCATAGGAGTCGATCCATATTATCTTACTTTTAAGGCTGAATCCATGGGGTATCATCCGGAAATGATACTGGCAGGGCGCAGGATAAACGATGGGATGGCAAAATACATTTCCGAACGTGCTGTTAAAATGCTCATAAAAGCAGGTAAACAGGTGAGTAAAGCGAAAGTTGCAGTTCTCGGGCTCACATTTAAGGAGAATGTGCCGGATCTTAGAAACACCAAGGTGATCGATATTATCTCCGAGTTAAAAGATTATGGAGTTGAAGTTATTGTAAATGACCCCCTTGCAGATCGGAGTGAAGCAAAAAAATATTATGGCATAGATATTGTCGGCATGGATGATCTGCCGGTTGTGGATGCCGTGATAATTGCTGTGATGCATGGGGGATATAAAAAAATGGGTCTTTTAAATATAACAAAACTCTGTTGCGGTACAGACTCAATAATTCTTGATATTAAAGGCGGCTTTGGCGAAGATGCTGCAAAAATGGATAATATTTATTACTGGAGATTATAGGATTTAGGGGTTTGGCTTTATCTTGGGCCTATCAACACTCATATTCCAAAGAGAGCCACCATCACCGAAATTGCCCAGAACTCCTGGGGTGAAGGCGCAACCTGATTGTAAAAAATATTTGTGTTGCGCCTCTTATAGTTTATATATGCCCGATATGAAATAACCCAAGGGTGTTAGCAGGTATAATCTATTTAAGATTTTCCGGAAGAACGGCCTTTGTTGCCCAGGCCTGGGGAATATTTTGCCCTGGTTTTTCCCCAAGTTTTTTCTTTGTGGTGGCAAGCCCTGGTCTTGCGTATTGCATATGTCCTGTTTTCAATGTTCGACCGTTGATTATCGCCTCGGAGCGTAATTTTCTGCCGATGGTTTTTTCCATCTGCCCACCGAGCCACAGGATTCTGTCCACATCGTAGCCATGCTCTATACCCATTTCATCTATCTGAACAATGGTATCTTCCAGGGTTACCAGCCCAACATACCGTGGGTCATCATAGTAATATTCCCCTGTTCCCTTTACAGGGGAGTCATCCATGAAGTTGGCAGGCTGTCCCCCAAGACCGCCCAAAGTTGCTTCAATACGGGTTATTCCTGCCTGCAGGGATGCCAGAATAGAGGCCGATGCGACTCTTTTTGTTTCATGAAAATGGGCAACATGGAGATCCGGGTTGGGAATTGCATCGAGAATCATGGAAAAATACCGGTATACATCAGGGGCAGAAGCACTCCCGTCATGATCAGCATGCTCAATGTCATAGGCCCCCAATTCCAGAAATCTTTTTGTAAATTCCACAGCATCCTTAAGCTCTGTTGCGCCGCCTATGGGGCTTCCCCAGATGGTGCTTACTGTACCGCACATTTGCATGCCAGCGTCATTACATTTTTTTATACATCTTTCAACCTCTTTCCAGTATTCTGGAAGAGTTGTGCCTGAATTTGCAAAATGATGCTCTTCTTCAGTGGAAACCATCATCAGTATTCTGTCAGGACCAACCCCTTCCTCTTTTAAGCGTATGGCCTTATCCACGGCGGATTCACGAATAGTAATGGCAGTAAAACAGATATCATCATAATTTACTCCCTTTTTTTCACATCGTTTTTTAAATCGGTCACTTCTCAAGTTTTTTAAAAGCTCTTCTCCATCTTTGAACTGGGGCATCAAAAAAGGATTTCCCAGATTAGTCACCTCTATTTCACGGGCTCCTGCAAAGATAAGTTCTTCAAGGTAAAATTTTTTTGCTGCAGTTGAAATGAATTTTTCCTCATGTTGAAAACCGTCTCTTATGGTTATATCTGCAATTCTAACCTTCCTGGGCATCTTTGGAAAAATTTTCCACATGTCATATTCGGTCATTTAAAACCCCCTTGCTCCTTAAAGATGATTTGAAAATAGAACAATTTCTGTTTTTTTATGCACCAATTAGTCTTGAAATAACAATCCGCTGTACTTCTGATGTCCCTTCTCCGATTTCCAGTAATTTATGATCTCTGTAAAATCTTTCAACATCATATTCTTTCATAAGCCCGTAGCCACCATATAATTGAACAGCATTATTTGCACATCTTCCCATAACTTCTGAGCAGTAGAGTTTAGCCATGGCAGCCTCTTTGGAAAAGGGCTGTTTAGTATCCCTTAACCAGCAGGCCTTATAAAGGAGAAGACGGGCGCACTCCACTTCCACAGCCATATCTGCAAGCTTAAAAGCATTTGCCTGGAATTTACAGATTTTTTGTCCAAACTGCTCTCTTTGGTTACTGTATTTTAAGGCCATATCCAGACACCCCTGGGCGCCGCCCAGGCCCATGGCTGCAATGGAGAGTCTACCGCCATCTAAAGTCTGCATCATCTGGTAAAAACCATGGCCCATGGGCCCTATCTGATTATTTTTAGGGACTCTGCAGTCATTAAAGTATAATTCAGCAGTATTTGATCCCCTCCACATCATTTTTCCATGCATCGATTTTGTTGTAAAGCCTGGCGTCCCATTTTCAACAATAATACAGGTAAGTTCGGGTCTGCCGTCATCACGGGTTCCTGTTCTGCATAAAATAGTGGAGCCCAAAGTAATGTCAGTTCCCGCATTTGTTATAAAAATTTTACTTCCATTTATGACCCATTCATTCCCGTCAAGAACCGCGGTTGTTGTGGAGCTGCCTGCATCGGAACCAGCATTTGGTTCTGTCAGTCCAAAGCCCCAAAGAGCTTCTCCTGAGCAGAGTTTTGGAAGATATTTTTTCTTTTGTTCCTCATTTCCGAAATAATATAATGGACCTATACCCAGAGAGTTTCCAGCAGCAACAGTCGCAGCATGTGAGCCGTCAATCCGTGCAATTTCTTCAACTGTGATAATATATGAAAGATAGCTCATCCCCTGGCCATTGTACTTCGGAGGAACAAATGGGCCGAACAGACCCAGCTCACCCATCTGTTTCATTGTTTTGTAGGAAAATTCTTCTTTTTCATCCAGCTCCTGGGCAACCGGTTTGATCTCAGCAACGGCAAAATCACGGACAGCATCACGAAGCATTTCCTGTTCCATTGTGAGTTTGTAATCCATTATATCTCCTCCATTATCAGCTGTATATCGCACATATTTTTTAGTTATTCCATGGCAAGCTTTTAACAGCCAGGTGATATGTTTCATTAAAGATAAGACCTGTTAACAGATCAATGTACTATATTAAGGATACTTTAATTAGAAAACCAAGCTGTAACTTTTTATTCTTAGGTAAAAGCTTATCAATTGTCAACCTTAAATAACCATGGTTATGTATGGAAAAACATCTTGTTACCTTGACAAATAAGCTGTTTTTTGAGTATAGGGATTGTTTAACTGTTGAATATATTCGGGGATGGTTTTAATTTCGGCCATTTTGGAGCATGAGATATAAGGGTGAGTATTGAGAATAAAAGTTTTTTCGCAATACTCATAACTAACACTCAGCATTAAGTGGCCCAAGATAAAACCAGGCTCATATATCCCATAAGATGAAAGGAAAAATAAATGAATATTGTTGTTCTTGTGAAACAGGTTCCTGACACTGAATCATCAATTGAGATCGCTGAAGATGGAAAATCGATTAATACAGATTCCATTAAATGGGTCATGAATCCCTATGATGAACTTGCTGTGGAAGAAGCCCTGCAAATTAAAGATGCCCAAGGGGGAAGCGTAACAGTATTGTCCATGGGTCTTAAAGGTTCAGAAAAAACTTTGAGAACAGCCCTTGCCATGGGTGCTGATAAGGCTGTTCTTGTTGATGATCCCCTTGCCCAGGCCAGTGATTCCCTTGCCACTGCCAAAATATTATCGGCCGCCCTTAAAGAGATATCATTCGATCTTATTATCGCGGGTCAAAGGGGAGTTGACGAGGATAATTATCAGGTTGGTGCAGCAGTGGCGGAATATCTTGGAATCCCGCAGATTTCCCTGGTTGTAAAGGAAGAACTTTCCAATGGAAAAATCAGGTGTCACCGTACTGTTGAAGGTGCAGTTGAGGTTGTAGAGGCTTCTCTTCCTGTTTTAATTACCACCCAGCGAGGATTAAATGAACCCCGTTATGCAACCCTGCCTGGAATAATGAAAGCAAAAAAGAAGCCCCTTGAGACCAGGAGTCTGGCAGATATAGGCGTGGATCCTTCCCTGGTTGGTATAGACAATCGCAGGGTAAAAATTATTTCCCTGACCCTTCCTCCTCAAAGAGAGGCTGCTGTAATGATCCAGGGTGAAACCCCGGCTGAATTGGGAGCCGGTCTGGTCAAGATCCTCCATGAGGATATTAAAATAGTATAACTATAGAATTTGTAAGGAGATTGGTATGCCGCAATCTGTTTTAGTAATAACAGAACAGCAAAATAAAGTATTTCGTAAGGTTTCTTTTGAGGTTGTGAGTGAGGGGAGACGTATAGCAGATTCTTTGAATGGAGAACTTGTTGTATTGATAATAGGCGCAGGCGTGGAATCGATTGCAAAGGATCTTGAGCAATATGGCGCAGATAAAATACTGGTGGCAGATGATTCTGCTTTATCTGATTATACCACCGATGCTTTTACTGATGTGTCAGCCGGTGCTGTCGCCCGGATAGATCCTGCTTTGATTATTATCGGTGCATCCTCCCAGGGAAAAGATCTTGCCGCACGGCTTGCCGCACGACTTAATGCCGGCCTGGCAATGGACTGCATTGCCATTAACAATGCAGATGGAAAATTAATCTTCACAAGGCCTTTATATGGAGGAAAAATAATGGCTAACGTGGAGATTGAAGGGACCCCTCAAATAGCGGCGGTCAGACCCAACGTGTTAGCCACGGCCAAAACATCCGGATCAGGGGTTGTTGAAAAAATAGATATTAATTTTGAAAAAAGCAGAACATCTGTTGTGGAAAAGCTGGTTGAAGAGGGTGATAAAATTGAATTAACAGAGGCTGATGTAATTGTATCCGGCGGGCATGGTACCAACGGGGATTTTGAAGCCATTGAAAAATTGGCCTCTGCTTTAAATGGTGCTGTTGGAGCCTCCAGGTTTGCGGTCGACGAGGGCTGGCGTTCCCATAATGATCAAGTAGGCCAGACCGGCAAAATCGTCTCTCCCTCTTTATACATTGCATGCGGTATATCAGGGGCGATTCAGCATGTGGCGGGAATGTCCACATCAAAGACCATTGTTGCAATAAATAAAGACCCTGAAGCGCCTATTTTTCAGAAAGCCGATATTGGAATAGTCGGTGACCTGTTTGAAGTGGTTCCGGAAATAACAGAAGCAATAAAAAAACTGTAACTCCCACAGCGTTTATTAGAAAGGGGGACGAAAAAAACTTCCCCAACCACAAAACGCCCAAAAAAATATAAAAAAAAT
>CAZNFB010000094.1:0-9659 GCA_964572105.1 uncultured Desulfobacteraceae bacterium | reverse complement strand
AAAAATTTTTAATAATACCTTCAAAAATGAGATGGAGGTCAGGTATGCGTGTAAAAAAATATATCAAACTATATTCCGGCCATATTACGGCTATTTTGTTTATTCTTATTTTTTTAACCGGATGTGCAGGTACTAACAACTGTATTGTCAAAGGCAAAGAGGCGGCTGCAGCGGGAAATTGGGAACAGAGTATAAAAATACTCCAGGAATCCTTAAAAAAAGACCCTGACAATATTGAAATAAAATTAATGCTGGCCAAAACCAGATGGAAGGCTTCCATTGTTCATATGGTCAAAGGGGAAGCGTTTTTAAAGCAGAAACTTTATAAAGATGCTTTATATTTATTAAAAAAAAGTATTGAATTTGATCCTGCCAATCAAAAGGCAGAATCTTTAATTAAAAAAATATATGCCATGAAAAAATCTGACCTTTATTTTATAAAAGGGAGTGATTTTTTTAAAAAAAACAAGCACGTTAAAGCGCGGGAAGCTTTTGAAAAAGCCCTTGAGCTTAATCCCAAAAATATGGGAGCATATAATGCTTTGGCCGCTTACATTCAAAAAGAAAAAAATGCTCCGAGATTCAATCTAAAACTTAAATCCACTGCCCTGATCTCTTTAAAGTTTAAAAAAGCATCAATAGTTGATGTTTTTGATGTTCTATCAAGGCTTGCAGGGATTAATTTTATATTTGACAAGGATTTTTCAGATACCCGGGTAACTTTGTTTATGACGGATGTTACATTTGATCGTTTTTTAGAAGTACTTCTTAAAACGAATAATCTTACGGGAAAGGGAATCGATGAAAAAACGGTTATAATTTATCCTGATACCCCATTAAAAGCCAAAGAATATCAGGAGTTCCAGATCAAAACATTTTATTTGGCCAACCTGGATGCCCACAAGGCTGTAAGTCTTATTTCCAGAATGCTCAGGATAAAAAAGATTACAGCCAATGAAAAACTTAACTCCGTTGTAATGGGGGGAACCAGGGAAGAAATTGAAAAAGCTTCAAAAATTCTAAAAGATAATGACAGGCTCCCTTCGGAAGTATTACTCAATGTTGAAATACTCGAGGTTAGCCGAACAAAGGAAAAGCAGTTTGGAATTGAATACCTGGAATCTATAACCGTTGGTGTGGGAGAAAGAACAGATAAAATCACTTCAGATACAAAAATAGCCCAATGGATATCTTTTAATGCCTTACAAAAGTTATCAAACAAAGAGCTGTTTGTTTCATCGCCCACAGCAACACTTAACCTTTTAAAACAGGATTCAGACACACGTATCCTGGCAAATCCCAAAATTCGTGTTAAAAATTCAGAAAAAGCTTCAATACTTGTGGGAGAAAAAATTCCTCTTCGTGTGAATCGAAGAGTCGATTCTTCCACGGGAGATGTAACCTCGGATTACCAGTATCATGATGTTGGGGTAAAACTTTCTGTGGAACCTGTTATTAATCTGGACGGTATAGTTTCACTGAGGATTCAGCTTGAGATTAGTACCCTTGGACCTAATGTGGGAACCGGGGATGACCCCCAGTATTCCATTCAGACAAGATCAGTCAAAAGCGTCTTGACAATAGCAGACGGGGCATCTGTTGTTTTGGGCGGATTAATAAAAAATGTGAAAAATGGATCTGTTCGACGGGTTCCTCTATTGGGAGATATCCCCGTGCTAAAGCATCTTTTTTCCACTTATACAACCGATAACAGGGATACAGATATATTGATGATAATAACCCCCATAATAATCAGGAGCCAGAATATTATTGATCAGAATTCAATACTCAGCACTAAGTGGCCCGCGATAAAACCAGGCCCGGAAAAAAGTTTACCATAAGCCATGAACAAATTATTAAATGATAAAAAAAAACATACCATATTAACAGGCCGTAATTCATCAGGGCTTACTCTCCTTGAGGTTGTTCTGGTAATGTCGATAATTATTATAATCGCAACAGGGATTTTACCCTTATCCCAGGTTACGTACAAAAGAACAAAAGAGGTGGAGCTCAGGCGAAATCTTAGAATAATCAGGACTGCCATTGATAAATATAAAGATTTATATGATGCAGGGGAAATCCGGGTGAATCGAATCTCAAATGGTTATCCCGGGACTCTTGATGTCCTGGTGGAGGGAATTAATACAAAAAAAAGTAAAACTTTTAAAAAAAAATTTTTAAGGCGTATTCCAAAGGATCCTTTTTCAAAGGATGGGGAGTGGGGCAAAAGATCCTATTCTGATGAATTTGACTCTGAAACCTGGGGCGAACAGGATGTTTATGATGTTTATTCAAAAAGTGATAAGCAGGCCTTAGATAAAACCTACTATAAAGACTGGTAAATATGGATTTTAAAATAAATAAAAAAGGGTTTACTCTAATAGAACTGATGACTGTAATTACAATTATCGGTATCCTGTCAACAATTGCGCAGCCAAATTATAGCCGCTACAGGATAAAAGCAAAAGAGACTTCCCTTCATAAAATATTGTTTGTGATAAGGGATGTGATTGACCAGTATTATGCTGATAACGGGAAATATCCTGAAAACCTCGAAGACCTTGCAGAGGATAAATATATCAGAACTGTCCCAAAAGACCCTTTCACCGGTTCTTCTGAAACCTGGATTTTTATTCCCCCTGATGATGAAGAAGAGGGGGAGGTTTATGATATTCACAGTGGCAGCAACAAGGTTAGTTTAAATGGTGTCCCATATAATGAGTGGTAAAACAAATAGAGTATATCAGATTTACAATGGCTGCTTGGCAGGTTCCCTGAAAGGGTTTTCATTTATAAGCGTTTTAATATTTATTATGGTGACTGGTGTGGCACTGGTATCTGTTAACAAATGCTGGAGCATTATCATTAAAAGAGAAAAAGAAAAAGAGCTTATGTTTCGGGGAGACAGGTTCAGGCACGCAATAGAATCCTATTATCAGTCAGCACAAAAAAAAAAATATCCCAGGGAATTAAAGCTTTTATTAAAAGATGATCGATATCCTGTTATCAAAAAACATATTAGAAGGCTATACAAAGAACCCATGACAAAAAACGGGGATTGGGATCTGATTCGTGACCCATCCGGCGGTATCAAGGGAGTTCGGAGCCAAAGTAAAGATAAACCCTTAAAAACAGCAGGTTTTAACCAGATATATAAAAAATTTGAAAACTCAAAGAAATATTCAGAGTGGATATTTGTTTACGCTCCTTAATTTGAAATTCAACAGAAAAATTCAGTAGTGGAGCTTACAATTTTGCAGCTTTCTAATTGGATATTACTATGAAAAATTATAAATTTTTATTATGAATTTATCACATAAACAATTCAAACTATTAAGCGACATAGTTTATGAAACCTGTGGTATTAATCTCCATGATGGTAAAGAGACCCTTCTTTCCACAAGGCTGAATAAACGTATGAGGGCAATATCAATAAAATCGGTTGAGGATTATATAGATTTGATAAAAAAAGATGCTGATGAATTTATGAGTTTTATCGATGCAGTATCAACAAATCATACATATTTTTACAGGGAAAACCAGCATTGTGAGTACCTCTTAAAAGTAATAGACAACTCAAAGTCTTTAAATATCTGGAGCGCCGCATCTTCAAGCGGGGAAGAAGCTTTTTCAATATCCTTTCAATTACTGGAAAATGGATACTCCTTTCGCATTTACGCCTCCGATATATCCGATTCCATGCTTAGCATGGCTGTAAGGGGAATATATCATATGGAAAAGCTTAAAAATGTTCCCGTGCAAACAATAAGAAAATTTTGTAAAAAAGGGGCTGGGAAATGGGAAAATCATATAAAAATTAAAAAAACAGTTCAGAGCCATGTAACATTTGAAAAATTTAATCTAATAAAAGATTCACCCCCTGGGATATTCAATATAATTTTTTGCAGGAATGTTATGATATATTTTGATCATAAAACCAGGGAGCATGTTGTTAATAAATTATTCAATTCCCTTGAAAATGGAGGGCATCTTATTGTTGGAGCATCAGAAAGTCTCATGGGTATTGAACATCGTTTTAAAACCATTAAGCCTAGTATTTATCAAAAATAGTATCTCTTATGAATAGTTACTAATAAATAATAGAGTTTAGTTCTAATTTCACCATAGCTCAGCTTTGACATATGATGGCCTCTGTTATGATCAAGCCCAAATAATATATGAATCATAAATCAGACATTCCGGTTGCAGCAGAATACTTTTTAAAACCAGGTTTTATATTTGTAGCTTCTTTTCCAACAGCAATTTCAACAGTATTGGGCTCTTCTGTTTCCGTATGCATTTATGACCGAAAGCAGGAGATAGGCGGAATAAATCATTTTCTGTTTCCCTGCATTACTAAAAAAACGGCTGCTACAGCTAATTATGGAAATGTTGCAACCATGCATCTTATCCGGATGCTTTTACGTAGTAAATGCAAATTAAAAAATCTTGAAGCCCAAATTTTGGGCGGGGCTGATAATCATGAGTTCAGTGCGGAAAAAATCGGCTGGGAAAATATTGCCATGGCAAGAAAAATTCTTACAAAAAAAATAGATATTGTTTCTGAAGATGTAGGGGGAAATAAGGGCAGAAAGATTGTTTTCAATTCAAAAACCGGAGATGTGGCAGTCTTTAAAACAGATAAACTCAGACAATCAGACTGGTATCCCTATGAAAGTGATCGATGAATTAAAACAATTTATTTTTCTCTGTTTGTAATTATTTAGCGTTTCTTAAACCAGCGGCGCTGAATAGTTACCTCTGTTTTTATAAAAAATTTGGGGCTTGGTTATGGTTTCAGCAATAGACTGACCCCTTTTATCCGCAAACCAGTAGTATTTTCAGGAGGATATGCTCTATGATAGATGCAATTACCAGTATAAGTGATGATCTTGAAGAGATAGCCACAGAAATAGTGATGATGGATCCTGATGATATTACCACTTTGGGAATTATCATAAACCGTCTTTCAAACATGCATGATTCCTGCCTAAAAGTTGAGCATCCCTCCCTGACAAACCTGGTTAAAGCCCTGGAAGGTTATACGGAAAAGATGATACTACGGCAAACGGATGACTTAAATCCCCTGGAGGAGGGGATTGTTTCTCTTCAATCGATCTGTCAATCCCTTTATAATGAAACCGATTTTAAAAAAGACCTTTCTCCTTTATTTGATAAACTCGGTTTTAAACCTCCTGTTACAGAGATATCCCCCACCCAGGCTGAAAATGCTGCACAGATTTCCACGGAAAATACCAATGCCGGAGAGACCCAGAGAAAAACGGATGAAGAATCGGATGAACCCCCTGGCCCCCATGTTAAAGATCTGGATGATGATGAAAAAGAGATAATTGAAGACTTTGTAACAGAATCTTTGGATGGTCTGGCGGGCATAGAGGTAACATTGATGGATCTTGAACAGAATCCTGAGGATCTCGATGCAATCAACTCGATCTTTAGACCTTTTCATACGATTAAGGGAATTTCCGCCTTTATTAATCTGGCCAGAATAAATAAACTTGCACATAGTGCCGAAAACCTCCTTGACAAAGCAAGAAGTGAAGATATTCAAATAAATCAGAAGGTTATCGACATTATACTTGAAGCTGTTGATATGCTGAAAAAACTGATAGAAGGGGTTGACGCCGGGCTTGAGGCAGGGGGCGCACTGGATATTGGTACTGATGTGGGGCCATTAAAAGGCAGAATAGACAACATTGTTTCCGGTTCTGATAATGCCGGAAGCAGACTTGGCGAAATTATGTTTGCATCTGGAACCATAACAGAGGAAACAATAGAAAAAGCCCTTGAAATTCAGAGGGAAAAGCCTGAAAAGAAATTAGGTGAAATTCTTGTAAAGGAGCTGGCAACAAAACCAAAGGAGGTGATTTCAGCCCTTCGTGTCCAGACCAAAACTTCAAAAAAACGTGTTGATCTTCAGGTTAAAGTAGATACAAAAAAGCTCGATAATCTCGTTAATCTCACAGGGGAGCTTGCCATAGTCCAATCTATGCTGAAACAGAATAAAGTAATAATTGATGCAAATAACCAGGAGTTATACCAAAACCTGGGTCAACTGGGACAAATATCTTCTGGATTGCAGACCGCTGTCATGTCCATGCGGATGATTCCCATTAAAAGTACCTTCCAGAAAATGGTGAGGCTTGTAAGGGATGTGGCTAAAGGTAACGGAAAGGAGGTCAATCTCTATATGTCAGGGGAGGATACAGAGATAGATAGAAATGTTGTTGATGAGCTATATGAGCCCATGGTTCACATGATCAGAAATGCGGTTGATCACGGAATTGAAACCCCTGACAAAAGAGAGGCGGCCGGGAAAAAACTAAAAGGGGATGTAAACCTTAATGCATACCATAAGGGGGGGAACATCATCGTTGAAATCAAGGATGATGGATGCGGGTTGGATAAGGGACGGATTAGGGAAAAAGCAATAGCAAATAATCTTATAACAGAAAATGATAATCTAACAGATTTTGAGATCTACAATCTTATTTTTGAGCCTGGATTCTCAACCGCAGAAAAAGTGACCGACATTTCAGGACGGGGCGTTGGCATGGATGTTGTAAAAAAAGGGATAGAAAGACTAAGGGGACGGGTTGAAATAAGTTCCATACCAGGCAAGGGGTCGACTTTTAGCATACGTATACCCTTAACCCTTGCCATCATTGACGGAATGGTTGTTAGAATAAGTAACGAAAGATATATAATTCCTGTGCTGGCGATAAAAAAATCCTTCCGTCCGGAAAAAAAGGATTACTCCACGTTAGAAGGTAAAGGGGAAATGATTTTGACCCATGGCAGACTGGCCCCCCTTGCCAGGCTTGACAGGTTATTTGAAATACGAAACGAATCTGCAAATCCATGGGAGGCCATAGTAGTTGCTGTGGAATATGAAGAAAAACAGATTTGTATCCTTGTAGATGAACTCCTTGGAAAAGAAGATATTGTAATAAAAAGTATGGGGGAAAGCATGAAAGATGTTAAGGGGATAGCAGGTGGAACCATATTAGGAGACGGAAAAGTTGGTTTAATACTCGACATGGCCGGTATTTTTGATCTTGTTGCGGGTAAATAAAAGATTAAAGTAACTATTCAGCTGATACGTATAGCTTCAGGTATAATCTGATTAAATTATGAAAAACTCACATATAAGAGGTCGTAAAGAAAGAACCTGCCAAAAATATAAATTTGCGCAAAATCATACCAGAAAACGATATGGCCAGATTTAATCCTGATGGGTTCTTTCTTAACGCTCTCTAATACGTTCAAATAATTTCAAAAATTTAATCAGATCATACCCGAAGCATGCTAAAATCAGTAGAGCTGAAGAGTTAAGATTACATTGATTGATATAACTAGAGGATACTGCTTATGAATATTGTTGTGGGTGTTTCCGACATGCAGGTGAGTAACGATCCAAAGGCAGCTATTATAACATATTCCCTTGGTTCATGCATAGGGCTTACAATTTATGATAAGGTGGCCCGTGTTGGGGGAATTGCCCATTATATGCTTCCGGATTCAACCATTGATACGGCAAAGGCTAATGAGAATCCCTATATGTTTGCCAATACCTCCATACCATTACTTTTTAAAACTGCTTATAAATTAGGTGCTAAAAAGCAAAGACTGAGAGTTCTTCTGGTGGGTGGTTCCAAGATTATGGATCAGAATGGATTTTTTAATATTGGTAATAGAAATTACATGGCCGCCAGAAAAATGTTGTGGAAAAATAATGTTGTGGTCGATTATGAAAATGTGGGAGGAAGTGTAAACCGAACAATAAAACTTTTTGTTAAATCTGGACAAATAAAGCTGAAAGTCTCAGGAGGGAGCGAGTTTGAAATATGATTGATTTAAAAAAAATAATTAAAGATATAGATAAACTCGAGCCAATTCCCCAGGCTGTGCAAAAGGTTTTATCAATTGTTAATAATCCTGATAGTTCCATTTCTGAATTAACCGATGTGGTGCAGTATGAACCTTCCCTTACAGCCAACCTGCTGAAAATTTGTAATTCACCTTACACAGGCTTGACCAGGGAAGTAGACTCTGTACACCGTGCAGTCGCACTTTTGGGGATGAACCAGGTGGGAGATCTGATTCTATTGGCAGGCGCTTCAAAAAAACTGAGTAAAGCGCAAAAAGGCTATGACTTAAAACCCGGTGAATTATGGAAATACTCTGTTTCATCAGCCCTCTTGTCCCGTGAATTAGCCAAAAGAGTGGGAAAAGTGGATGAACATTTTGTCTTTACAGCTGCTCTTTTAAAAGATATGGGGAAACTGATACTTAGCCAGTATGTGGCAGATTCATTTGAAAAAATCAACCAGCTTGTCACAGCGGAAGGTTTTTCTTTTCGGGAGGCTGAAAAAAAGGTGATAGGGATAGATCATGCTGAGTTGGGGGGAATGGTTATGGAAAAATGGAAATTCAGCAAAAAAATGGTTTCCATTGTCAGGAATCATCACCTGTCGGATGAAACCTATGATCCTGAAACTTATGTAATTTACCTGGGAGATATTTTATGTATGATGATGGGAATAGGTGTAGGAGCTGATGGACTCGCTTACAGATTTTACAAGGATGTGCTCACTGATCTGAAAATATCTGAAAAAGATATTCAGGGAATTATGGCCGATTTCGGTGTAAAAATAAAAGAAGTGGAAAGCCTTTATAGCCTTTCATAGAAACCTGCCGTATAAGTTTTAATTTATTTGAATGTCTAAGGGGGGTAAAATGGCATATAATATTTTGATTGTGGATGATTCCTCTCCAATGCGTATGGTGATAAAGAAAAATATAAAAGCATCCGGTTTTAAAACAGGAGAAATATTTGAAGCCGCAAACGGCATGGATGCCCTTGCTATAGTAAAAAAAGAATGGCTCGATATTATTTTGACTGATTTTAATATGCCGGGAATGAATGGCCTTGAACTTGTTTCCGAAATAAAAAAAATCGACACAGCAAAAAATATCCCGATTATCATGATTACAACAGAGGGTAGTCAGAAAAGATTAAATGAGTTTACTGCGCAAGGTGTAACCGATTATATAAAAAAACCTTTTGTTCCTCGAACAATAAAAGCAAAAATGAATGATTTATTGGGAGAATCTGATTATGAAGAAGCTGAAGAGAGCGATGAGGGATTCGATTTCTGATGTTTTTGAAACAATGTTTTTCCTTCCCATGGAGTTTTCAGAAGCTTTAGGGATTGAAGAATTTTGGCGATTTGAAGAAAAAGGGGTATTAACATGTACATTAACTTTTAACGGTCCTTTTTCAGGAAAATTTATTTTATTTATGCCCGCTGTACTGGCAATTTCTCTTTCAGCCGATTTTATGGGAATAGAAAGCAGCAGTCTTTCTAAAGACCAGATAACCGGGACAATAAAAGAGGTTGTAAACATGATAGCAGGGGGCATGTTTGTCAACTATGATGATAAACATGTTTTTGACCTGACTATTCCAAAAATGTCCACTTTTGAAAAGACTTATAAGGATGACCCTGCTTTAAAAGAAAGCCTGTTTTTTGGAGTAAAAACTCCGAACAGCAAATTTGCATTGAAGATTGAGATAACTTAGGAACGAAAATTTTATAAGTTGAACGAAATAGCTTGTCTTTTGGCCCATC
>CAZNFB010000093.1:0-9736 GCA_964572105.1 uncultured Desulfobacteraceae bacterium | reverse complement strand
TAAAGGTCTAAACTTCGGCCAACCTATATGTCATAGTAAAGAAAAAACTCGTGGGGATGGGGACGAAGTTTAACGGGATTCACTTCATTTTCAATTTTGTAATCAATCCACATATCAATAACATCCTTTGTAAAAACATCCCCTTTTAAAAGAAATTCATGATCTTCCCTGAGGGCAGCAAGGGCTTCATCAAGGGATCCCGGCGCAGATTCTACATTTGCCAGTTCTTCCGGCGGCAGGTCATATATATTCTTATCAAGAGGATCACCAGGATCAATTTTATTCTCAATTCCGTCAAGTACTGCCATGAGCAGTGCTGAAAAAGCCAGGTAACCGTTGCAGGAGGGATCAGGTGTCCTGAACTCTATACGCTTTGCCTTTGGTGATGCTGAATACATGGGAATACGGACAGCGGCACTCCTGTTTCTGCTTGAATAGGCAAGGTTTACAGGTGCTTCAAAGCCTGGCACAAGCCTTTTGTATGAATTGGTTGTGGGATTGGTAAACGCACAAAGAGCTTTGCAGTGTTTTAAAATCCCACCTATGGCATAAAGGGCTTCCTGGGAAACACCAGCGTATTTATCCCCCGCGAAAACAGGATTATTATCCTTCCATATACTTACATGGATATGCATACCTGTACCATTATCTTCAAATAACGGTTTAGGCATGAATGTAACAGTATGTCCATTCTTATAAGCTACATTTTTCAAAATATATTTAAACCATACAAGCTGGTCACCCATCTGTACCAAAGGCTTAAAACGCATATCAATTTCAGCCTGGCCCGCCGTGGCAACTTCATGGTGCTGGCATTCAACATCTATACCTATATCTTCCAGGGTAAGAAGCATCTCTGTACGAAGATCCTGAAATTTATCGGTGGGGGGAACAGGGAAATACCCTTCTTTATGCCTGGGTTTATATCCCAGATTGGGCCCTTCATCCCGGCCTGTATTCCATGCTGCTTCCACTGAATCGACTGAGTAAGAAGCAGAGTTTTTAGTCGATTCAAAACGAACATCATCAAAAATAAAAAATTCCGCCTCAGGACCAAAATATGCGGTATCACCAATCCCCGTGGTTGCAAGATAAGCTTCGGCTTTTTGGGCAATATACCGTGGGTCACGGGAATAGGCTTCGCGGGTAATCGGATCAAAAATATTTCCAATCATAACAAGGGTGGGCTCTTTAAAAAAAGGATCCATCTTTGCAGTTGATGGATCCGGTATCACAAGCATATCACTTGCATCGATGGGCTGCCAGCCCCTGATGCTCGATCCGTCAAAACCGTACCCATCTTCAAATGTTGACTCATCAAGTTCGCTTATTGGAACTGTAAAGTGCTGCCAGATTCCTGGAAAATCCATAAACCTGATGTCCAGCACCCTTGTTCCACTCTCTTTTACCATTTTCAAAACTTCTTTTGGCGTCATAAAATAATCCTCCTTTTTTAAATCATACTTTAACAAATTTGTACTTTTTAAGCTGACAGGCCTGAATGGACAAAGCCATAAGCATGCTCACCACGCAATGACTGGTCCAGACCTTCCATTTCGCGCTGTTCATCTATTCTGAACCCAACGGTCTTTTCCACTATAAAATATATTATACAGGTTCCGACTGCCGCAATTAAAATTGCAACCCCTGTGCCCAGCAACTGAAGCATCAGTTGATTCCACATGGTCCAGGTTGTTCCGGCTGAAGATGCGGCATTTAGCATCCCGCAGGTTGTCCCTGTATCAATTTTTGAAATTCCACAACACAAGCCATACAAGGCACAAGGCTATAAATCAGAGTGAAAGCGAAAACCAAAAGCTTCTTATATAAAGTCAATCTCCTTTTGCATTATTCAGGATTGATAATTTTAGGGAGTTGGTTTAATCAAATTATACCTGTTGCTTACATATCACCTAAATAGTTACTTTTCCTTTAAAAATCCCCCGTAAAAATCGAGAATTAATTTACTGTTGCATTATACGTGCCACAAAACTCACAATCTATATCAACGTGGTATATATAGATATTCAGATAATAAATTTCATAAAGCCAGATGGCAAAACTGAGCTATGATGAAATTTAAAAAACTCCGGCTGTTTGAGCGCAGCGAGTTTTAGAGGTCTTTAAATTTTATTACAGCTCAGTCTATTGCTGAAATTGGACCAAGCTATGAAATTTATTATCTGAATATCTATAGTAGGGTTTGCACCAAAATCAGAGATGAGAAAGTACTTTTTTGCAACATTTTTTGAATGAAAATTACAATTTTGTAAATATCATGGGAAAAGCCAAAAGTCTACAGCCTGACGGGGACAGGAAAAATCAACAGTTTCCATTCAGAGATTATACGGCTTCGGTCCCCCTTTCACCTGTACGAACACGAATAGCATCTTCAACCGGTAAAATAAAAATTTTACCATCCCCAAGCTTACCTGTATTGGCAGCCCCCTCAATCGTGTCAGATGCTTTTTGCACCATATCATCTGCAACAATAAGTTCGATCTTTATTTTCGGTATAAAATCAACTACATATTCTGCTCCCCTGTAAATTTCCTTATGACCCTTCTGGCGGCCGTACCCTTTTACTTCGGTGATCGTCATACCCTGTATTCCAATTTCGTTTAGGGCCTCTTTAACATCATCCAGTTTAAATGGCTTAATAATAGCCTCAATTTTTTTCATTTAAATCCCCTCCTCAGTATAAATATGCCAATCTTCATTCATTAAAAACAAAGTCTGCTATGGATGTTCATATAAATAATTTCACTCTGTTATCGATGGAAGGCGTATTATAATACGCCTTCCTCCACTGGCCTTGTAGATTTCCATACATCAGCTTATTAAATCTGTTATATCCTGTATCAAATTCTCCACCCTCTTTTTATCGTCTATTTTCCGGCCGTCCATATCCCTTACATAAAATACATCAACCGCCTGATCCACTTTTGTTGAAATCTTTGCCACTTTTACGTCCAAATCATTTTTATATAATAAATTTGTAATTTTAAATAAAAGTCCGGTAAAATCGTTTGCAAAAACTTCGATAATTGTAAAAAAGCTTGAGCTGCTATTATCTACCACAACACGCGCGGCACTATCTGCACCAGGGAGTTTTTCCCTTTTATGAAATGATGTCCTCTTTTTTAACGCAAGTTCAAGATCGAGCCTTCCCATGATCGCACCCTTGAGATTCTCTTTCACCCTTGCCCATTTACGCTCTTCAAATATCCTGTCTTTGGGGGGTGTTACCCTAAATATATCAAGCACTATGTTATTTTTCCATGTGTATATTCGGGCGTCAAAAATATCAAGTCCGTTTAAGGCAAATACCCCGGAAATTTTAGAAAAAAGTCCAGGCTTGTCCCTGGTACACAAAGTCACAGTCCTTATATCAGCACCCCCTTCTTTTGCCACATCCAGGACAAGTTCATCCTTGCCGAGTTTTGCAAATAAACCCATATGCGCAACAATATCTTTACTACTCGTATGCAGCAAATATCTGGGAGACATCAACTCAAAATTTTTTTCCGAATCCCATGACGGATATTTTTCAAGGGCCAGTGAAAAAACTTCCTTTTTTTTATCCTCAAGATCCTGCAGCATTTTATCATCAGTAAGCTCTCCCCTTTCCAGCTGGTTTAAGACTTTCAAAAAAAGATCCTGCAGCAGCGCTTCTGTCCAGTCATTCCAGGCATTGGGACCCGTTGATTTCGAATCTGCCACTGTAAGAAGATAAAGCATTTTCAACAAATCAATATCCTTTATTTTTCTGGCACACAGAATCGATGTCTCTTCATCATCTACATCCCGCCTCGTTGCTACCTTTATAAGAAAAAGATGCTCTTTTACCAAAAAAGTAATCGAGTCTATAAACTCTGCATCAAAGCCCATTTTTGACAAAATTTCACCGGCAATTGCAGCACCCCGTGCAGAATGCCCTTTCCCATGATCTCCCTTACCTATGTCATGGAGCAAAGCTGACCACAGGAGCATCTCCTTTTTTGCTGACAATTCCTGGTAAATTTTATGATACAAAGAACCATAGCCGGAAGCTTCCCTGTTTTCAAATTTTTTAATGGCAAGAACGGTATGTAATGAATGCCTTGCCACCGGATAAATATGATATTGATCATATTGAATTCTATTAATAATATTTTTAAATTCCGGCATAAAAGAGCCTAAAAAACCGGTACTTAACATATCGCCTAACCCGTTAACCTCTGATTCAGGCGCGGTTAAAACATGCTTAAAGGCATTGATTACTGTAGGATTAAACCTGAAGTCATCATTAATTAAATAGGAAAAATCTTCTATTATGCGCCTTGCCTCCGCGCTGATTGGGACTCCGAATTCAGAACTTTTTTTAAATATTTCGGCCAGAAGAAAAGGCTCCTGCACAATCACTTCAGAAGAAGAAAAAAAGAGCATACCCCTTAAAAAAATCAACCCTTTTTCCCCCCCTGGTTTCCCCTTAAAGATACCTTTCAGGTCGAATTTTCTGGAATGTCCTATTTCAGCCATAACCATCAAATGAAGCTGCTTTATAAACTCCATACGGCTGTGGAGATTCCCCAAAAAAACTTCCACAGGTTTTTTGCCATCTCCATTTTCAGCGCTTAAATCCTTTGCCATTTGAATCTGATACTCAAAATAAAGCTGATCACACTTTCTTTTTGCCATGCAATGGAGGCGGCATCTGATCTCCCATAAATATTTCAATGCGCTGGTCAAGCCTTCAAATTCATTTTGTGAAAAATAACCATTATATTCGAGTTCCCTTGGAGAAACAAGGTTAGACCTTATTCTGGCGACCCACAAAATAGCATGGTAATCCCTTAATCCCCCCTGCCCCTCCTTTAAATTCGGCTCAAGAAGGTATGAAGAATCACCAAACCTGAGATGCCTTGCTTTACTTGTATCAATCAACTTTGATATCAGTCTTTCTTTTCGAAAAGAATTTATTTTTATCCTCAGCCTTTCTTTTAATTCAGAATAAACATCAGATTTGCCACAGACAAAACGGCTGTCTAACATTGATATCATAGTTTCAAAATCGGTAGCGGCAAGTTTTACAGACTCTGAAATCGTCATGGTGGCATGGGCAACATCCAGGCCTATATCCCAAAGGGGATAAAATATTTCCCTGATAAGCTTTTCTGCTTCGTCGGGAATTTTTTTATTAAATAAAAGAAGAATATCTATATCAGAAAAAAGGCTTTGCTCACCCCTTCCATAGCCTCCCAGCGCCACTATCGCGTAGGGATTTTTGTTTATATTCATCTCTTGGCCGATGGGACTTTTTTCAAAGCTGCCGCAAAAATATTCATCAAAAAGACAAGTATGTTTTTCAGTAAAATCAGGGACGTTTCCGGCAATAAAGTCCGATACCAGCAGATCCCTTTTTTTTTGCAATATTAATGATAATTTTTCCATCATAGTTAACCTAATAAATTTTGTTCATAAGTAAATATTCAGCGTCGCTGATTTAAGATACGCAGCAGGTTTAATCAAGATTATACCTGTTGCTGTACAGTAGTGTCCGGTTAGAAAATTGCAAGAAAAAATACGGAAAGTTTAATCGTTTTTTCCGCTATTGCGAATAAATTTATTAAATACGCTACAAAAACAATTAAACTCCCCTCACGTAAGATTCTAACCGGACACTGCTGGTTGTGTACATATTAGTTGAATAATTACGTCCATAAAATGTTAACTGGTTATCTCTCATTAAAATTTTATCATTTGCAAATTCATCGCAAACACCATGCCAAAAAAAATAGTCTATACTTTCAACGGGATACTTCTCCTGCTATCCTGCATAAAATATTGTTGTTGAAAAAAAATACAAATTTGTTATTAAATGATAGTCTTTTGTAACTTTAACATTTAATATTTTAAGAAAATTATGAAAAAAATTGAAAAAATAACTCTTTTTTATAAAATCAGCAAAGCTTTAAATGAGCATCTCGACCTTGAAGAATCCCTTTATAAGGTTCTGGACATATTGTCAGAATCGATGGAGATGAGACATGGAACTTTATCCTTGGTAAACCCGTTAACTGGTGAAATTAGTATCCAGATAGCCCATGGAATCCCTAAAAAAGCCATGTTAAAGGGAAAATATAAGCCGGGAGAGGGGATAACAGGAGAGACTATTCAAACGGGAAAGCCGATTATAATTCCCAAAATCAGTGAAGAGCCAAAATTTTTAAACAAAACCGCAACAAGAAAAAAAATAGACAGCAAGGAACTTTCATTTATCTGCGTTCCAGTAAAAAGGGGAGAAAAAATAATAGGAGCGGTGAGCGTTGATAAAATATACGATGAGTCATACTCCCTTGAAAACGGGAAGAAGATCATGTCTGTTGTGGCAACAATGATCGCAACCCATGTTATAAATCTTGAGACAATTCACATCGAAAAAGAACGATTAAAAAAAGAGAACAAAAGACTGCAAAATGAGCTGGAAACAAAATACAAATTCAAATATATTATAGGGAGAAGTAATAAAATGCGGGAAGTTTTCAGGATGATCTCCCAGGTATCCCGCAGCAACACCACTGTTTTAATCCGCGGGGAAAGCGGAACAGGGAAGGAACTTGTTGCAAATTCCATCCATTATAACAGCCTAAGGTCAAAACAGCCTTTTATTAAAGTAAACTGTGCGGCACTCCCTTCAACCCTTTTGGAAAGTGAGTTGTTTGGCCATGAAAAAGGAGCTTTTACAGGGGCCATCTACCAGAAACAGGGTAAATTTGAACTTGCACATAACGGAACCATATTTCTTGATGAAATTGGGTCAATAGATCTTGAGGCTCAAGCTAAACTCCTCCGCGTTCTGCAGGAAAAAGAATTTGAACGGGTGGGGGGACGTAAAACCATCAAAGTGAATGTCCGGGTGATTACAGCAACAAACAAGAACCTGGAACAGGGAATAGAAGATGAATCCTTTAGAGGCGACCTTTATTATCGTCTCAATGTTTTTCCCATATATATGCCCCCATTAAAAGAACGGAGAACCGACATTCTCCTTCTTGCCGATTTTTTTCTTGAAAAATATTCCAAAGAAAATAAAAAGGCTATAAAAAGATTTTCAACTCCGGGCATAGACATGCTCATGGGCTACCACTGGCCGGGAAATGTAAGGGAACTTGAAAACTGCATTGAACGGGCTGTTCTTTTAAGCACCGATGGGGTTATTCACAGCTATAATCTTCCCCCCACCCTCCAGACAGGTAAAGAATCAGGGACCATGCCGGTAAAATCCCTGGAAAAGGCTTTGGAAAATCTTGAGAAGGAGATGATCATTGATTCGCTGAAAAATTCCTGGGGAAATATAACCCAGGCAGCAAAAATGCTCGATACAACTATTCGCAAATTTTCCTATAAAGCACAAAAATATGGGATAGACTATAAGGAATACAGATAAAGTCCTTCACTCCATGTGTCAATAATTTCCGGGAATCCTTTCAGGCAGACTCAGGGTAAAAACGCTCCCCCTGTCCAAAATACTTGAAACTTCAAGGGTTCCCCCCAAAAGAGCAGTCAGTTCCCGGGAAATTGAAAGCCCAAGCCCTGTGCCGCCATATTTTCGGCTGGTTGACCCGTCAGCCTGCTTGAATGCCTCAAAAATTGTCTCCAGTTGCTCCGGAGCAATTCCCGTACCTGTATCTTTTACCATGAAGGTGACAGGCAAAACAGAATTCCTGCAGCAAATCTCAAGGGAAACGCTCCCACCTAAGGTAAATTTAAAGGAATTGGAGAGAAGATTTGTAAGTATCTGGGACAACCTTTGGAAATCGGTAAAAATGGTTTCAGGGACATTTTCTGCAATATGAATATCAAATTTAACACCATTATTTTCCGCCACCGGCTTGAAGTTTTTTTCCATGACTCCGGCAATTTCCCTTATCCCTGTCTTTTCAGGGACAACAGACATTTTGCCCGATTCCGCCTTGGCAAGATCAAGGAGTCCATTTACCAGATTAAGGAGTTCACCACCGGAAGTGTAAATTGTGGATGCACACTCAACCATCTTTTCCGTTAATTTATTCTCTTTATTCTCTGCAAGATACTTTGACAAGAGGAGAATGCTGTTTAGTGGACTCCTTAGTTCGTGGCTCATGTTGGCAAGAAACTCGCTTTTTGCACGATTGGCCTGCTCTGCTTTTTTATTTGCCTTTTTAAGGTCATCTTCCCACTTGAGCCGATCTGTGATATCCTGAACAAGTATGGCATAATAGTCAGCAGCAATCTTTATCTGATTAATTTTAAAGTTGAGATGACGACCATTTCGGCATACCAGTTTCAGAATTGTCTTATCTTTTTGGGATAAGATCCTGTTAGCAAGTGCGGGGCATATCCCCATGAACTCCTGCATTAGCAAATTTAAGGGGGTCATGGAATCCTTGCTCTGCAGCATAATTCCGACCCCCAGGGCATTGGTGACTTTGGTCAGTATATCAAGCCTGCCCCGCTCATGATGGGCCCGAATTACTTGAAGAATTGAGGCGATTCGCATCAAGAAAATATGGACGGGATCATCCTTGCAAATAAGATCGATGGCACCAGCCTTTAATGCCGATTCCACAATCTCTTTTTTCTGTGAAAACATGACCACCGCCACGATATTGGGAACCAGAGGATCCTCAAGGAGTTTTTGACAAAGTTCATCACCATTTCCATCCGGCATAAAATAATCGAGTATGGCCAGGCAGGGCTGTTCCCTTCGGGCCACCGCCAGCCCCTCATTAAAACCCATGGCAGTTACCACATTATAACCGGCTCCCTCCAAAAGCATCTTATACTTGGCTATTACAGTGGCGGAGTCGTCCACCAGGAGAATTTTTTCATTTTTTCCCTCTCCCAGCTCCTTTGAGAATTCAAAAAACTGCCGATGGACTCTTTGTTCACCACAATGGAGCTCGATGAATTTACCCATCCTTGTGGGTAGAAAATCTATTTTTTCCTTGAGCTGTATCTCACAGTTTACCCGGTTTGCCATGATTTGCCAGATTTCTTTGTCGGGGTGTTCTGTAAGGATCATAACTGCAAGGTCGGAAAATCGGCTGTCTCCGGCAATTTTTTTCATAAACTCAATCCCATCCATATCCGGAAGGATTGAGTCAAGAAGCATACCGTCAAAGGGCCTGTGGTCATCCAGTGCCGTATTTATAGCTTTTTCTGCTTCCTTAGCCGAAGCTGCGGTTTCACACCAAAAGCCCTGGCTCTCAAGCTTCTCCCTGCAAACAGCACGCATGGTCGCAGAACCTTCCACAATCAGAATCCTGAATGTTCTATTCTTTTTCCTATTTTCATGGGTCATTTTTCCCCCTGAATTGTTCTTGTGCAAACCGGCAGATTGCAGAAAGCGTTTTCATCAAGATTTCACAAGGAGCATAACATTGTCTTTGGTTTTATTTTTGGCGGGTTGAAATGACCTTAAAGAAGACTTATATCAATGTCAAATTAAAAAATAATTCAGTAGAGTCTGGTTAGAATTTTGCGTGATGGGAGTTTAATTGTTTTTTCCGCTATAGCCAAACTGATTTCCTGCTTAGGAGAATTCATTTGAGCTTTAAATATTTACAATGTTTGTATAATACTTGTTGAATTGTGGCTTATTTGGTAATCTAATGTTCATTGTAACCTCCTGGTTTTGGGTTAATAAAAATAATCACCTTACAATTGATCTTTTATCACCCATAATTACAGATGTTGTTGTCAAAATATACCC
>CAZNFB010000092.1:7311-9755 GCA_964572105.1 uncultured Desulfobacteraceae bacterium | reverse complement strand
ACAGAATCGTCATAAACATCCGGCATTAATTCAGATACACCGGCACTGTTTACATTTACTAATTTTATGTAGCAAGTATCACCAGGGGAATATAAATTTCCCATGCCGTTTATGAATAAATCTTCACCGCTTGACTGTCCTGCATAATAATAAGTTGCATCATCAATGCTTGCATATATTTCAGTGTGAGAATAAAAAGAATCGTCTACCGGCGGAGTAAAACTAACCTGAACAGCCCCATAATTGTGGTTTGTTCCTGGTGTTGCCATTACTGCCGATATGCTTTCAGACGCCGGTGGCGTGTCTTTAGGATTCTGGATTGTTGAATAATAAGTTTGTGGAACAGTTGTTAATGAATCGTCATAAATTCCTGCATAATAAGATTCCAACATAAATTCAGGCAACCCGTTTTCGTCTTCAGACTTGCTGACGATTATAAATTCTTTTGCTGTCCATTCTGGCAACGTGTGAGTAATTTCAACAAGATCAAAGATTTCAAGCTTTTGTGCGGACGGGAATCCGGTCAACTTGCATTTAAAATCGGCATATTGAGCCTTCCTCATTTTTCTTTTTATGCGCCTTGCTGCCACATCTTTTTGCGTAATAAAAAAAGCTTTTTCCTCTGATAAAACCTCGCCTCTATCTTCTATATCATCATCGTCTTTTTCCGTAATTGTTGTTTTCTTGAATCCTTCCGAAGCATCAATATACTCAATCGTGAATTTGTTCGGCTTTACACCATAAGACCATGAAAAAGAACCCTTAACAATATTATCCATGTCGAATGAATATTGAAAAGTTTTGGCTGTCAATCCACCTGCGCCGTCTGCCATTGTTGACCAATCCCAGACAGGTTTTAATTTACCTTGTGAACGGATCACCCTTCCATTGAATGCCGACCAAAATAATTTTTTAGCATCGTTTATGCTGATTTTCGTGTCAAAATTATAGTCAAAAGTGTACCTGGGAGAACGTCCCCAAAAACAGCAATCTCTAAAACCTATGTTGCTTGCACCGTGTCCATTTGCTATTTTTATTGAGTAATACCGGTATGTTGCTGAATTGGTAACAGCATAATCTTTGTATGGATCAGCATCGCTGTAAGCAGTAGCAGTTAAACCGGTTTGAATATCAACCCACGTCGACCCCGAATCTGCATAAGTTGTATGCTCCAGGTCGCTTGCGGTATTACTCCCTTGAATTGCAAAGCTATTAATGCCTTGGTTTGTGTCGCCGCCTTTATCATGTGCATTAACCAGTACAATTTTTTTAAGAACTATCTCAATGCCCAGGTCAACATTAATACGTTGATTTGTATTGGCATTCGCTAACCATTGAGCTTTCTGTTTTTTTCCTCCAACTGCAAGTTGGGGATCGAACGCAAAAAAAGGAGCAAACTTTTTATTATCGTTGACGGATGTTGCTTTTACTGTTGTATTATTTGAGCTTGTCGGTCTTGTTGGAGCGTCCCCGTTGTCAGGGTATGTACTACACAATGTAGCAAGTGAGTTGAAAGCGTTCTCGTCGAGGTTCGCAATTTCATATCCTTCAATATTTCTGTAAAAATCCCACATAATTATGGCAGGGTTTCTTGTAAACGCTGCCGTTCCGCCGCCGATAGGTTCACATTTTGAAAATCTACCGTCAATCGTAATTCCAGACAGGGAGCCGACTTGATCATTCTTCTTTAATTTTAGTCCTGTATGGGCCACGCCTCTATAAGCGCAAGCATTGAGTGAAAATAAATCAGCACCTTCCACTTGTATTTCTGTTTGTGAATCTGTCCCCAGGAGTGAATTTTTAAAATGGTCGCTGTCTGAATAACTACTATTCCACCATTTTACATTTTTCAGATAATCCCATTCAATATTGTTTAATTTCCACCCAAGAATTGAATCAATTTCACCCTGCCCATGCCCGATAATTACCCTTATATCGTCATCGCCTGGATCGTTTGAGCGGATTATATTTCCGGCTATTCTGCATCTGCCGTATGCCTTCGCAATCGGCTTGCCTTCCCCAACTGTGTAGATAGGATTGTTCTTATCGTATGTGGAAGAACTTGGAATGTCAGGGACTATTAAGTCAGTTGTTATATCCCATAACTTTTTTGCTACAAAATATGTTCGCACTAATGGAAATGCAAGAGAAACAATATGTTTAAAAGGTCCTACTGCTGTTTCTGCAACTTTTTTAAAAACGCTACCTAAGCCCATTTTTTAATCTTCCCTCCACATGCCAATATGTATGCAGCCGCCAAAATTATTCTTATTGTCCGAACTTGCCGCATAAGCATTATTTGCCTGACAAGCATCCAATGATTTCGGACATCCCTTCCAGACTTGGAATGTGCAAGTAGCATCAACCACAACAGGCAAAGCAAGATCAAAAGTAATTGTATCAGTAGACGCTACAAAACTTTTTACTTTTCTTTTATATGTTGT